>SKZP01000193.1 GCA_007127275.1 Planctomycetota bacterium | reverse complement strand
CTTTCTCGGGCTGACCGACGAAAACGTCGCCTCCTGGGGTCGTTTGCTCAATCAAGCACGTGACCCCGGCGAAATCCCCTGGACGCTCTCCGTTTTCCCCGGCTTGGCGATCTTCCTCACCGTCTTTTCCTACAACCTCATCGGTGAGGCCATGCGCGATGCGATCGACCCGTACTTGAAGAAATCGGGGTAGTCTCCCGGTTTGCCCCGTGAGTCTTGGAAAGGGCCGCTGTAGCCAATGTTGCTCCGAGTCGAGAACCTCCATACCTACCTTTCCACCGACGACGACGTCGTGCGCGCCGTGGACGGCATCTCCTTTTCCGTGGAGCGCGGGGAGACGTTCTGCCTCGTCGGCGAGTCCGGCTCCGGCAAGTCGATGACCGCGCTTAGCGTCATTCAGCTCGTGCCGAAGGCGATCAGCCAGCACTTCGGCAACATTTGGTTCGAGATGACCCATTCCGACGGTCGGCGCGAACAACTCGATGTGCTCGCGCTGCCCGACGATAAGAAGCGCACGATCCGCGGCTCGGCGATCTCGATGATCTTTCAGGAGCCGATGACCTCGCTCAACCCGGTCTTCACCGTCGGCGACCAGATCGTGGAAGCCCTGCGACTGCACTTCCCGACGATGACACCCCGCGAGGCGAGACAGCGCTCCATCGAGATGCTCGATCAGGTGCAGATCCCCGACCCGACGGTGCGCATCGATTCCTTTCCGCACCAGATGTCCGGCGGGCAGCGCCAGCGGGTGATGATTGCCATGGCGCTCGCCTGCAAGCCGGACTTGCTGATCGCCGACGAGCCGACCACCGCGCTCGACGTCACCGTGCAAGCGGAGATCCTGCGGCTGATCGACGACTTGCAGCGCGAGAAAGACATGTCGGTGCTGTTCATCACGCACGACCTCGCGGTGGTCTCGCAGGTCGCCGACCATGTCGCGGTGATGCAGCTCGGCAAAATCGTCGAGCAGGGCGAAATCGGCGAGGTGCTGCGCAACCCGCAACACCCGTACACGAAGGAATTGCTCGCGGCGATCCCGGAGAACCTCGCGCAAGAGCGGCGCGAGCGCGAAGGCCGTCCGCAAATCCGCGGGCAGTGGGCACAGAGCCAGCAACAACAACAGCAACAGCTGCAGCGTGAGATCGAGCACTCGCAGGAGACGACGGATAGCGGCCGCGTCGTTGCGCTGACGCCGTCGGGCCGGCGGCGCAAGGCCGAGGCGGAGATCTCCGAGGTCAAGATTCAACTGCCCGCGGAGCAGCAACAGCCCGAGGCGCAGCCAGCCGGAGAAGCCGCCGAAATCGCCGAGCCGCCGGCGGGGCAGCCGTATGTGCCGCGGTACGTGCACACCGGCGAGCCGCCCAAGGAATTGCACGAGCCCGGCAAGCAGGACTTTTTGCTTGCCCAGAAGCAGGCGCGCAACGTCGCCGGTACCACGGCGCTGCTTGCGACGGTGCTACTTGTGTTGCATACCGCCGCGATGGTGCTCGACGTCGCGACGCCGACGCTGATCGGGCCCGGCATCGTGCTCGCGCTGCTGGGGCTCGTCGCCGCCGTCGGCCAGTGGCAGGCAAAGGACTGGGCGCGCTCCTTCGGCCGCCTCGCCTTTTCTTTCGGGATCCTGCGCGACATTGCTGCGATCGGCCTCTTCGCGACCGGTTCCTTGCTCGGCCGTAACATTTTGAGCACGCCGTTCTTTCCCTTCGAGCACGGCGGCTTCGCCGTTCCCGCCGCGCTTCTGCTCGTCGGGCCACTCGCCCTGAACCTGCTGCTGCTCGCGCTCAACGAGCACCGCTCGATTCAGCAACTTTCCCTGAGCGAGAACCGCGTCGACAGCTTCGCCCGCCGGCGCTTCCAGGTCCCGCTGCCGCCACGTTCGGCCAACGTCGTGGCCCTCTCGATCATCGTCGGGTGCATCGCCTTGCTCGGCCTGCACGGTGCGCAACTGCTGATTGCGCCGCAGTGGATCGCCCCGGTGGCGGTCATCGGCGTGATCCTTGCCTCGTTCGGGCTGTTCGTCGGCGGGCAGTTGCTGCTCGGCGAGGACTGGGTGCAGCCGCTCGGCCTCTTCGTCTTCGGCATCTCGATTCCGCTCGTGCTCCTCGCGCTCGTTGCCGTGCCGTTCGGCGTGCCACTGGTCAGCGAGACCTCGATGGGTCTGAACATCTTTGCGGGTTCGGTGATGGTTTTGCTCAACTTGATCTTCTTCGGCTTTATGTTCGGCCGAACGGTCAAGGAGATCGGCGAACATACCGACCGCCGCGGCGACTACCGCAGCATGGGCCTCATCCCCGGCCGCGGAGACAACAAGTCGCTCGCCATCGAGGTGGAAGGCTTCCGCTTCGAGAAGAAGCGCAACGCGGTATATACGGTCGCGATCTTCTGGATCGCCGTTGCCGCGCTGACCGCCTTCGTGATGAATAGCCCCGTCAAGAACGATTGGCTCGGCATCGAGTTCGGCGTGCCGGCGACTACCACCATGCACATGGCGCTTTTCGGCCTGGTCCTCGGGCTCGTCAGTGCGGGAGCGACGCTTTGGAAGCCGACGACGGCGGCGCGTCGGGGTATGGTCCTTGGCGTGGTGATCGTGCTGCTTGGCGCGGGGACGGAACTCGTCGGGCGGCCGGCGGAGCTGGTCGCCACCGAGGTGTTGCTCGCGGGGCTCCTCGCCGTGCTCGGCATTATCTCGCTCCAAGTCGGGCTGGGGCCGCGAGCGACGCTGGTTACGCAGTTCCGCGGTCGATCCGTCGCCTATACCGATTCGCTGCTCACGCGGCGCCACGACGACACCCGGACGGAGCCCTTCGTCGAGGCGCTCGAGCCCAATGTCGAGATCTTTCCCGCCGCGGGGAAGAAGAAGGGGAGGCGGGGACGCAACGGGGAGGAGGCGCCGCAGACGCAGCAGCAGCCATCGGGCGACAAGGGCAACGCCCTGCTCGAGGTCGAAGGGATGCGTACCTACTTCCCCGTGAAGAAGGGCCTCTTCCGCAGCACCGTCGGCTACGTCAAGGCCGTCGACGGCGTCGACCTAAAGATTCCGAGCGGCCAGATTCTCGCCCTCGTCGGCGAGTCCGGCTGCGGCAAGACCACACTCGGCCGCTCCATCCTGCGCCTCGTCGAGCCCACCGGGGGCCGTATCCATTACGACGGCCTCGACATCATGCACTACCCGCGCGGCGACGTGCGCCCCTTCCGCAAGGAGATGCAGTTCATCTTCCAGGACCCGCAGTCCTCGCTCAATCCGCGATTGACCATCGAGCACATCCTCACCGAGCCGATGCAGGTGCACAAGGTCGGCGAGAGCAAAGAGGAGCGTCTCGAACTCGCCCGCGCCGCACTCAAACGCGTCGAGCTGGACCCGGACTACGTCTTTCGCTATCCGCACGAGTTCTCCGGCGGCCAGCGCCAGCGCATCGGCATCGCCCGCGCCCTCGTGCTCAACCCGCGCTTCATCGTCTGCGACGAGGTGACGAGTGCATTGGACGTCTCCGTGCAGGCGCGCATTCTGCAGCTCTTGCTAGACCTGCGCGACGAGCGCAACCTGACGCTGTTGTTCATTACCCACAACATCGGCGTCGTCGAATACCTCAGCGACGAAACCGCCGTCATGTACAACGGCCAGATTGTCGAGCGGGGCCCGACCGACGCCGTCTGCGGCGACCCGCAGCACAGTTACACCAAAAAGCTCCTCGCCGCCGTTCCGCGCGTGCAGTTGGATCGCCAACCCCGCAAGCGCAGAACCGAGGCAAAGGAACTCGCCACCACCTAACCGCCCAGCAGGGAAACGCCGCCGCAGATCGGCACGCGCACGGCGCAACCGCCGCGCGTTGGCGTCGACGAATTCGCATGTCGCAGCCCCGCCCGGGCGGCCGAGGAGTAGGAACCGGCGAGTGCCAGGCGGTAAGGTGGGCGCGGAGGACCACCCTGCGGAACGTTTCGCTGGTAGCGTCCCCGGCCAATATGTTCCGGCTGCACCCTTGTGTTGGGTATGGGGTGGCGGAATGCACGGGGAAGATGTAGGCTGCGATTTATATTCCGCCTCCTAGATCCCATGCTCGAGCAACACCGTCCTTTGCGTCCGAAACCGCACGGTGCCTGCGCTCGTTCATGAGGTTATGTAACGGGTGCCGGACCACAATTCAGGGAGAATCCATGGCCCGCGACACGGTATTGGGAATCGATATCGGCTCCACGACGATCAAAGCGGCCTCTTTGATTCAGGGGCAAAGCGGGTATGCCGCGCAGATGCTCGCGATCGAGCCGATAGGGGGAGGAAGTATCCCCGTCGAAAACCAGTTCGAGGAGGCGGAGCGCTCCGAGCAGGAGAAGCGTGCCGAACGGCGCGTCGATACCCTGGCCGCGCTTGAGGCGCTTGTGAAGCACAACAAGATCCGCAAGGGGACGCGTTGCGCGCTTTCCCTCGGTGGCGACGCCGTCGCCCCGCGGACCTTCAACTTTCCCGGTAAGTTCTCGCCCGATGAGTTGGAAAGGGCCGTCGATCTGGAGGCGGTCAACGAGTTGCCCTTTCCCAAAGACCAGGCGCTGCTTGATTTTCAGGAGTTCGACAACGCCGCGGACGACCGCACCATCGGCGTGTATGTCGGCGTGCGGCGCGAGATCATCGACGATTTGTACGAGATGGTTCGCTCCGTCGGCCTTGAGCCAGTGATCGTCGACACCGATGGACTCGCGCTGGCGAATGCGTTCTTGCAAGCCGGCGGCGGGGAGCCGCCGCAGAAGGAGACGCTGGTCGTCAACATCGGCCACCGCACGACGAACCTCGCGGTCATCACCCCTTCGGGCCACGCCTTCATCCGTGACATCCCCGACGGCGGCGCCTCGCTGACCCGCGCCTGCGCCGAGTATCTGCAGGTCGACCTCGCCCAGGCCGAGACGATCAAGGCCGGCCCGCAAATCGATGAGCCGAACCTTGCCGAGCATATTGAACAGATCCAGCCGTATGCCCGCGCGATTCTCGAGTCCGGGATGCAGGAGTTGCTCAACCAGATCCGCGACTCGATCGGTTTCTTCATCACCCAGCACCTCTTCAGCACCGTCGAGGAGGCCTGGATTACCGGCGGCGCGGCCAATTTTCCGGGGCTTCCCGAGTACCTCGGCGAGATCTTTCATGTGCCGACCTTCGGCTGGAACGTGCTCTCCGACGTGAATTTGCAGTTCGTACCCGAAGGCAGCGACCCGGCGCGCACCGATGCGATCGGGCCGCGTTTCGCCGTGGCCCTCGGACTTGCGATGCGCTACGACGTCGTGTAGGTTGACGTCAATGGCACGAGGAACCGAGTCCGTTTCGCTCGGCTAGGTGCAACGCAGGCACGACGGCACCCATGTTCCGCATCAACCTTTTGGCACGCCGAGAATGTGCCGCCGAGACACCCTCGCCCCTGACCACGGCGGTGAAGGTGGCGATGCTCGCCTGCGCGATCGCCGCCCCGGTTGCCGGGGAGCCGTGGGAGCCTGGGCAGAGCTCGGAGTCGTGCGAGCACGGAGCGCTTCCGTCGGGCGACACGGCGTTGTCGTTCGAGGGGCACACTTCGGAGGCGTGTGCCGACTCGGTACAGCCGGCGCCTCTCGAGCGCTTGTCGCGGCTGCGGGCAAAGCTGGGCAAAGACTCTGCAAGCGGCACGCTTTCCGCGCTCGGGCATACGTTGCGCGGCCCGCCAGCGTCCCGTGCCTAATGCAAGGTTGCGGTCGATCCCCGAATACGAGCGACGAGTTGGCGCCGGGCGGAAGAGCCTCGTCGCTTTGCCTCGTGGCGTTGTGCCCCGCCTTGCAGGGCTTGCGTCCTGCGCTCGCCGCGAAAGTGCAATCCGAACTCCGGCGGCCCTTGGTCATCAAAGTCCCAGTTTCTTTACCCACCATTCGCTATGTTCGAAATCAATCTCATCAAAGATCGTGTGGTCCCTCGCAACCTGGGGATGAAGCGATTGGTCGTCGTGGGCAGCTTCGTCGGGCTAATGCTCGTCGTGACGCTGTTCGTTGCCTTCTTCGCCATCCAGGTCGGCCTGCGCGTCGAAACGGCACAAAGCACGATCGATCACCTGCAGAGCCAAATCAACGAGAACCGAGCGGACTATGATCGCGTCAACCAGGCGATCCGTGAGCGTACCGAGGCCCAACGGCTGGAGCGGGAACTGTTCACGCTTTGGGATGGTCCGATCAATTTCTCCGCCGTGTTTCGCTACCTCATCGTCGGGCTGAAGAACCACGAGGCGATGAGTGACAAGGTCTCGGTCATTCACGCCGAGTTCGAAAAGGGGCGGTACGACAACCACATACAAGTCGTCGCCGTCACCAACGACTACAATGCCCGGCTTCCCGAGCCCGAGTCG
>SKZP01000585.1 GCA_007127275.1 Planctomycetota bacterium | reverse complement strand
TGCCGCTGAAGTACGCCGGGTTGAGCTACCGCGAGATCTGGCTCTCCGAAGCGCAGGAGCGCATGGTCCTCGCCGTGCCGCCGGACTCGCTCGAAGCGACCCTCGCACTGTTCGCCAGCGAAGACGTCCCCGCCACGGCCATTGGTCGCTTCGTCGAGGAGCGCGTACTGCGTCTGCGCTACGACGGCACCGTCGTCGGCGAACTCGACATGCACTTCCTCCACGAGGGCCTGCCCCGCACGCCCCGCGCCGCGCAGTGGCAGGACGTTCTCACAAGGCGAGCGGGGGACGAGAGTCCCCCGAGTCTCCGCACGCAGGACGCCCAAAGCCCGTCACATCCAGACGAGGCGCCCGCAGCACTCGGGGGACTTTCGTCCCCCGCTCGCCTGACGCAAGACCTCCTCGCCCTCCTCACCTCGCCCAACGTGGCGAGCAAGGAAGCGGTGGTGCGGCAGTATGACCACGAAGTCCAGGGGATGAGCGTGGTCAAACCGTTCACCGGTGTGCGCCACGACGGCCCCGCCGACGCCGCGGTGCTGCGCCCGTTTGCCGAGTCGACGCGTGGCATTGTCGTCAGCAACGGCTTGAACCCGGAGCTCGGCCTCGTCGACCCGTACCACATGGCGACGAACGCTATTGACGAGGCCGTGCGCAACGCCCTCGCCGCCGGCGGCACGCTGGAACACCTCGCCATTCTCGACAATTTCAGTTGGGGCAACTGCGCCAAGCCTGACCGCCTCGGCGGCCTGATCCGCGCCTGCGAGGGATGTTACGACCTTGCCACCGCCTACGGCACGCCGTTCATCAGCGGAAAGGACTCGCTGAACAACGAGTACGTCACCGCCGAGGGAGAGGCCATTCCGGTCGCGCCGACGTTGCTGATCTCCGCCGTCGGCCTCGTCGAGGACGTGGAGCGCGACGCGACGACGAGCGACCTCAAGCGCCCCGGCAGCCTGCTCGTCCTGCTCGGCGTGACGCGCAACGAACTCGGTGCGAGCCACTGGCGCAAGGTACGCGGCGAAGCCCCCGGCACGGATCTGCCGCAGGTGCGCCCCGACGAGGCACGGGCCACGTTCGCGCTGCTGGAGGCGCTGCGCCGCGAGGGGCTGGTGCTGGCTGCGCACGACCTCGCCGAGGGGGGCCTCGCTGTGGCGCTTGCCGAGATGTCCCTCGGCGGCGACCTCGGCGCGGAGGTCACCCTGGACTCCGTCCGCGTTCTCGAAACCAACGACACGCTGGAAGGCACACCGGCACGCGACGTCGCGGCGCTGTTCGCGGAAAGTCCGTCGCGCTTTCTCGTCGAGATGCCCGCCGAGGCGTTGCCGCGCGGGAAAGCTCTCGCCGCCGCCATCCAACACGCCGCCCTCACGCCGCTGGGCCGTGTGACCGCCGAGCCGAACCTCCTGGTGCGGAGCACGACGGCCGCCGCGCAGCCGCTGATTCACACCGACGTCGAAGCGTTGCGCCAAGCGTGGCAGGCCCCGTTGCGCAACGGCTGATTAAATGGTCACGAACAGGACCGCGCGGCGGGTCTCCCCCGTACCCGTGCACGCGGGGCTGCCGCACGAACCTCCCGTTTGCCGCCCCTTCGGAGCAACAAGTCAACCGGTCTTCGGCAGCACCTCAAGCGAAACTCGTTACCGCAGCGGCGTCGGCGCCGTTCACAACAACCACAACTCCCTTGGCCGGGAAGAAGTTCGCATCCGTTGGTTGACAGCACCGACTCGCCCGGCTACAACGTCGTACTCCCCCGCACGTAAGCCACCGACTTCTTCTCCCCCGCTCATCTGGCATCGGCCTGTGCGTGGCTCCGGATCCGTCGGCGCTTCCTTTGGCGCTCCAAGGGTGCGTGGCGGCTCCTCGAAAGGCCCGGAGACATGCCGCCGTACTCCTTACTCGTTCGCCCCTTTCCTGAGGGTTTGAGATGAGCTTTCTCACCAAGTTGTTTCTTCTCCTGTCGATCCTCACCGGCCTGTGCTTCGTGGTCGTGGCCGGTGCGCTGGTTGCAAAACAGGAAAACTTCGAAGCCCGCTACGCCAAGGAATTGATCGAGCGTAAGCGGGACGAGCGATTGCAAGAGTTGCAGCGCCATCACCTTGCGGCGTTGAAGGACTCCAACCGGCGCCAAGTCCTGCACGAGCGAACCCGCACGCTTGTCGCCACGGGGGCCGCCCAGGTCGCCACCAGCGAGCAGCAACGCGTCGAGGATGCGCTCGAAGAAGTCACCGCGGCAGTGCGGCGCTTTAACCACGACTTCGGCTTCGACGACGTCACGAGATCCTACGAGACCTCGCTGGGCAGCCTCGTCGACAACGTCAACAGTCTTGCCGAGCGCCGCAATGAAGTCGTTGCGGACAAGGCGACGCTGCAAACGCATTTGACGAACGCGGAGGTGGAAATCGGCCGGTTGCGCGAGTCGCTCAACGTGCTCGATTACAACTTCTACGAGTTGCGCCGTAGCAATCAGGAGTTCCGTGAGGTGGTCCGGCTCTATCTCGAGGCCGACGACACGTTGTCGGCGCGCGGCTTCGGCGGGCCGACGCGGCCGAGTGGACGGATTGACGCGGTCGATGCGGACCTCGCCACGGTGGTGATCAACGTAGGTGCGAACGAAGAAGTTCAACCCAACCAGGTCTTCTCCGTCATCAGCCAGCGCAGCGGCGAGTTCGTCGCCGAGATCGAGGTAACCGACGTCTTCGAGATGAGTTCCACAGCACGCATCAATACGAGGACCCAGCGGGGTGCGATCAATGTCGACGACATGGTTCGTCCGCGGGCGACGACCGCCGGATATTGAGATGCGCCTCCCCCGTGTTCTTCCGTTCTTTTCGGTTTGCCCCCGTCAACCTGTCGCGACCCACGCGTGCGCGGCACGTGGCACAAGGGCGTAGGAGGCCCGACGCACCATGTCAACGGTTGCCAAGATCTTCATCGGAGTCGTCTTCGTGCTCGCCAACGTGTTTCTCGGCTTCACGCTCGCCGCGGTGGCCGAGAGGGACGACAATCCGAAGTATCGCTACATGAGCGAGCGCACGATGCGCGAAGTGATCAAGCACGATACGAGGCGGCTCAACCAGGCGATTGAGCGTCACCGTGCCGCGCCCGTCCGCGTTGTGACCGAGTCGCTCCAGGAGATTCGCGAGGTCAACCTCGCGCAGGCGGACCGGGCGTCACAGCGCAAGGGAGAGCAGCTTCAACAAATCCGCGAGGAAGTCGGCGCGCTCGGCGAAAAGCGGACGGAAATCTCCAACTTCGTCGCGTCCATGGAATCCTTCGAAGAGGCGATCGCCTCGACGATCCGCAACTACATGGTGCTGCAGGATACCTATCAGGATGCGATCCGCCAGCTCGAGAGCCTCTCGATCGAACGGGAAGAACTTCGGGTCGAGCGCTCTCGGCTACTCGACGACATGCGTGCGATCGAGGAGGCGATACATGAGGCGCAGGACGAAAACGCCGAACTGACCGACCGTATCAGCACGATGGTGCGGATCAACCCGGCGCTGCCCGATATTGTGCGCGGGGCGGGCAAAATGCTCCGCGGCCACGTGCGCGAGGCCCAGGAGCCGCCGCTGGACGTCGTCGTCATCGACATCGGCAGTCAACACGGCGTGCGCAACGGCCAGCGCTTCTCGATCTATGACAGCGCCACCGGCGACTTCAAGGCGCAAATCGTCATCAAGCGCACTACGCCGACCACCGCGGTAGGACGCCTCGAAGGCCCCTTCCGCAACGCAAACATCAACTCCATGGACGAGGTGCGTCGCTCCTCGATCTTCCTGCGCAATCTCGCCGGCGACCGCTAGGCTGCCGATGCATTCTTTGGTTCGATCCCACACCCCTTCTCGGGAACGCGAAGATGGTTGACGATCTCGATTTCCTCGACGACGAAGAAGAAGAACAGGGTGAGGAGTTCGAAGACGACGACGAATTCGAGGACGAGTTCGACGACGACTTCGAGGGTGAATTCGACGACGATTTCGACGACGACGAGTTCGCCGCCTTCGGCCCCGTATATGTCCAGGGAGACGTCTCCCGCGGATTCGAACTCATCGCCGTCGTCTTCGGCTTCGCCGCCGCCGCCTTGAGCGTCTTTCTGCTCTGGACACAACTCGGCGCGCCCGTGTACGACAACCTGCTCGGCGAAAGCGACGTCGGCCAGTTCAACGGGCTCGGCCTCGGGCCCGGCGGAGACAGCATCTCCTTTGCGCCCCGCTCGGTACGCGTCCTCGGCCTCGGCAAGTACGACGAGGAGAGTGATGGCTACGACTACGCCGTGCTGGACGCCGGCTCCGACAGCGGCCTCACCGTGGGTATGCTCTTCGAGTTGGGAGAGACGACCTTGGCCGTGGTCAAGGTGGAGCGCCACAGTGCTCGCGCCGACGTCGTGGACGTCATCGATACGACCCAACTGATTTCCGTCGCCGATGGTTGGATGGAGGAGCTGGATCTCCGCGCCCTCGTGAACGTGCCCGACTTCGACGAGGAAGTGGGGACTGTCGATGTCAGCCTCGCCGAGGTGCTCGAGGTCGCCGCGCAACCGTTGCCGTCGACGCCGCCGCTGAGCGAGCCGCTGCACCGCAACCTCGTCTACGAGGCCAGCGACGGCGCCGGCCGCTACTCGATTTACTCGCACCTCAATCCGCAACTTCGGCTTGTTTCCGAAGCGCAGATAAGTTCCACCGCGGCCACCGGTCTCGACCGCTCCGCACAGGAATCGGACGAGGGCTTCCTGTACCGCCACTTCTCCTCCAACGTCAAAGCCAACCTGCTCCCCGCCGAGGAGCAAGCGCTCTTGCTTCCGATTCTCGCATCGGCGAGCGAGGCGGATCCGGGCGACTAAACGCTGAGGAACTCCTCGTCTCCGCACGAGGCGCCGCAGCAGCATGAACTCCCAGTCATGAGGGCCTCCCCCGCTTTCATCGAGGATTGCCAACCATGCCACCGATCGACGACGACGAACTCTTCGACGACGAGCTCGAAGACGAGGATGAGGACGACGCCGAATACGAGTACGAGGATTTCGACGACGACGAGGATGGAGGGGGCGACGAAGGCTTCGAGGAATTCGAGGATGACTTCGCAGCCGGCGGCCCCTCGGAAGTCAAAGTGAAGACTGTTCCCGGCATGGACGCATTCGCGCTCGGCTGGACCTTCTTCGCCACGCTCGCCGCCATCTGCGTCGGAACATGGTTCATCCTCTATGAAATATACGACTGGCGGGCCTTCGACATCCTCCCCGAGAAGGAACGGCCCGAGTATGCGCGCGATATCGGTGTGATTGGCCTCGGGCGGGACGACGCCATTTCCGATACCGTGAACTACGTGGTGCTCGACCGTGGAACGAACCACGATCTCATCCCCGGCACGATGCTCGAGATCACCTCGGATCGTTACGATGCGACAATCGAGGCGATCGTCTCCGACGAGGCCCTGGGCAACGTATCAAAAGCCTGGATCACCGGGATCGAGGTCGGCGATGAGGTCCAGTTGGTCGCCACCGACTTCGAGTCCAGCCAGGATGCCGCGGAGGCCATCCGCAATATCTGGCTGATGGGAGGCGAGCCCGGCGCTGAGGAGCTCGACTTCAGTGCCAGCGCCGTGTCCTGGACGGCTCAAGAGATCACGCGACGCTAACACGCCGGAGGTGAGCGTCACCAGCGAAGGCTGTGCGAAGCGGCAGACGTTGAGCAACGAAAACGACGAGAACGACACACAGTCGAGCGCAGGGCTTGGCACCCTGCGCTCGACTTGTTTCGGGCAAACTTAACGGCATTCGGGCTTCGCCTGTGGGCGGGGCGGCTGCCGAGCTGGTTTTGCGAATTGCCCACGGCGAGGCCCGTGGGCTTAGATTGTGCAGGAATTGATTTTGCTGTAGTGCACCGTGCGGCTCCGCCGAAGCGCGGTCCGAGTCGTTAACCGGCTGGCGGCGTTTGAGCTGACGAGGCCGTGCCTGCGGCCGCACCTTGCGGTATACTGGCAGGGTCGGCGCGCGGCCGGCGGCGGCAACGGGACTACTTGACGGCACGAGGGGAATGGCAGCAGGAGCGTAGCGGCATGCCACATCGGATTGACCAGGATCACAGCCGATTTCGCGACATTGTGCGCGGCCGCATCAAGCGGGAGCTGCGCCGTTATATCTCGCACGGCGAAATGGTGGCGCGCAAAGGGGACCGCAAGGTCTCCATTCCGATGCCGCAGATTCAACTGCCGCGCTTTACTTACGGGCAAAACTCCGGCGGCGTCGGCTCCGGCGACGGCGAAGTCGGCGACATTTTGGACGGTGATCCGCAAAGTGGCCCTGGCAGCGGCGAAGCCGGCGAAGCCGAAGGGGAACACGAACTCGAAGTCGAGGTCGACCTCGACGAGCT
>SKZP01000012.1 GCA_007127275.1 Planctomycetota bacterium | reverse complement strand
TTCGGCGCCAAGGTCACGGTCCTCGAAGCGGCGCCGCGCCTGGCGATGAACGAAGACGCGGAGATTTCCGCGGCGGTACAAAAGATCTTCGACGAGGATGGCATCACCGTACACACCGGTGCCACCGCGACGCGCACCCACAAGGACGCCCAGGGGGCGATCACCGTCGAGTTCGAAACCGCGCAAGGCAACGAACGCATCACCGGCTCGCACCTGCTCGTCGCCGTGGGGCGCACACCGAACACGGATATGCTCAACCTCGCGGCCGCCGGCGTGGAGACCGACGAGCACGGCTACGTCAAGGTCAACGAACGCTTGCAAACCGCGCAGCCGCACATCTTCGCGCTGGGCGACGTCAAGGGCGGCCCCCAGTTCACCCACGTCTCCTACGACGACTACCGCATCGTCGCCGGCAACCTCCTCGAGGGCGCGGAGCGGACGACCGAGGGACGCATCCTTCCTTATACCGCCTTCATCGACCCGCAACTGGCCCACGTCGGCCTGCACGAACGCGAGGCCCGCGACGCTGGCTACGAGATCCGTACCGCGAAGTTGCCAATGAGCCACGTCGCCCGCGCCGTCGAAATGAACGAAACCCGTGGCCTGATGAAAGCGACGGTGGATGCGACGACCGAGCGCATTCTCGGCGCCACCGTTCTCGGCGTCGACGGCGGTGAGGTAATGAGTGTGTTGCAAGTCGCGATGATCGGCGGCGTCACCGCGTCGCAGTTGCGCGACGGCATGCTCGCCCATCCGCTCTTGAGCGAGTCGCTCAACAACCTGTTTGCCAAGCTCTCTTGAAGGTTCTCACACCTTTCGTGTGGATCCCCGCGCGCGCCGTATGGATTCACCCCCCGGCGAAGCCCGTAGGGGCGTGGGCGGGGAGGGCGCGGAGCGCTGGCTCCTACGTTCACTCCTGCTTTGCCGCGGCCGCGGGGCCTTGCCAGACGTGGATGTGGTAGTAGCGGCGTGTCTCGCGAAACAGCGGCGTGTTGCGCTCTAGCACCGTTTCGTACCCGGTTTGCTCGTCGCTGCGCGGGTCGGTGTAGTAGCCGAGGTAAACGAGACTCTTCAGCTTCGCGACCTTCGGCACAAGCAGGCCGCGGTTGGTCGTGAAACGGCGGCACCAGGCGCGACGGGCCGAGGCCCCCATGAAACGGAACGGCGGTTTGCCGCTGGCCAGCGACAGCAGATTCAAGACGCGCAGCCCGAGGCGGATCTGTACGCGCATTGGCGAGCGGCTTGCGCCGAGGTAGCGGTCGACGTTCAAGGCAATCTCCTCCGGCCGCAGCGCTGGCTGCTGGCCCTCTGGCGGGGCAATCAGCGCCTCGGCGAGGGCCGCGAGAATGGAAAACTCCACCGGACGGAAGAAGCGAAGCCGCGGTCGACCGTTGCTTCGCCAGTCCTCGGGGCGCGACTGCGCCGGCGCATCCACCGGCGCAAGCCGCGGCAGCGCAATCTCACCCGGCACCGCCGTGGGCACGTGCAACGCCGGATCTTCGCTGTAGGGCTTTGCGTTGTAGTAGCGGCGCGGATCATTTCCCTCGGGCATGTCATTCTCCCACACGGTCACAACGGCCAAAGAGCGAGCGAAGCGCGCACGCCCGAAAGTCTCGAGTCCGTAGACGGGCCTCCGTATTCGCCCCACGGACTCGAGGTTCGTCGCTCTTGTTTCTCGTTCCCCCAGCTGTTGCGAACCGACAGCCTCAAACGTGACGGCCTACTGGCACGCCGAGGGGCGACTCGGCTTCGAACTCGTTGCCTCCACGGCGGACGAGCGGTACCCACCGGCGCGTCGGTGGGCGTAAGGAATCTACCCATCACCGCCGCTCATCGCCGAACGCGGATCCGCTCAATCAGCAAGCGGCCGACGGGGGAGACGCCGAAGTTCTCGACGTGGTTGCGCAGCCCCCAAATGGGTGTGTAGTGCGCAAGCGGCACGGTAACCCAGGCGTCGCGCAACCTGGCTTCGAGTTCGTGGTAGAGCCGTTCGCGTTCGTCACGGTCGAACTCGGCGCGGGCCCGCCCGACAAGCTCGAGAAACTCCTCATCCACCCATTTCGGCATGTTCAGCCCCACGGGATTGCCCTGCTCGTCGACGCCGAACAGGGGGCTAAAGGTGTAGTCGGGGTCGCCGCTGACCGTTTGCCAGCCGATGATCAGGAACGGATAGACGCCCTGCTGGCTTCGGTCGCTGTATTGGTCCCACGGCTCCGGGCTCAAGGTGACGTCGATGCCGACCTCTTCGAGTTGGGACTGTATCTCCCGGGCAAGGCGAGTCGCGTCGGGAATGTAGGCCCGCGGCCCGGTGAAGTGGTTGAGCGTGACTTCGAAGGGATTGTCCGTGTCGTATCCGTGCTCGGCCAACAACTCGCGCACCCGTTCGCGGCGTGCTTCGAGCGGCTCGCGTTCCCAATGATGCGGATGGCCCAGAATGGTCGGCGGTAGCATCGAATGGGCCGGGACGGCCTGGTCGCGGTAGACTCGTTCGACCACGCGGTCCTTGTCAATGGCAAGCGTAATGGCTTCGCGCACCCACTGCGGCGCCATGGGATTCTCGCGGGGCTCCTCGCCACGCAGCCTCGGAATCTCCGGGTTGGGGTTGAGCACGAGGTAGCACACATTGGGCACCTCGACGGCCGACTTCACAAGCTGCGGGTGATCCTCGAGTCGGTGTTCGTGCTCGGGGCGAATGTCGACAGCTACGTCGACCCGCCCGGTGAGCAGTTCGTTGTACCGTTGCTCCGGATGCTCGACGACGCGAAACAGCACGCGGTCGAACGCCACCGCACCGTGCTCCTCGGTGCCCCAGTAGTCCTCGAAGCGCGCGAGCGTAGTCACCTGCCCTCGTTGCTGGGAATGAAAGCGCAGCGGCCCCGTGCCCGCATGGACCTTGGTATCCGTTCCCTCGGCGAGAGCTCGCAGATTGTCGGGGCTGATGATGCTCGCCGTGGTCATGGCGAGATTGCGCAACAGGGCGACGTTGGGTTCGGAGACGTGAAGCTTCACCGTCATGTCGTCGACGACTTCCACCTCTTCAATGTCGCGGTAGAAATTCTGGTACGGCGGCTCGGCGAGTGCCTCTCCGAAGTAGGTCTCGTCGACGCCACGGGCGCGGTCCAGCGACATCTTTACCGCCCGGGCGTCGAGCTCGGCGCCGTCGTGAAAGCGCACCCCTTCGCGCAAGTGGAACGTGTACGTCAATTGGTCGGGCGAGACCTCCCAGTCACGGGCGAGCGCCGGTATGGGGTCCTCGGCGAGCGCGTCCTCGCTGCGCACGTAGTCGACGAGCCCTTCATAAATCAGTTGATTGATACGGCCGGAGTCGATGTCGGTAGCGGCGTGCGGATCCAGCGTCTGTGGGTCCCGGGGCATGGCCACGCGCAACTCGTTGCGCTCCTCGGTCGGATTCGCAAGGATCAGGTAGGCGCCGCCGACCACAATGATGAGAAGTCCGAGCCAGAGGCCGAAGCGGGTGCGCTCCGACTCGCGCTGGAGGTCCTTGCGTTGCGCCTGCTGGATCTCCTCGACGGTGTCGGCCCGCGAGGGGGAAGGGCTGGCGGATTGCTTGGGCGCCTCGTCGGACATGGTCGGCTCCGTCGGGAAAGAAAGAAAGGCTTGGTTCGCGCATCTGGATGGACGCGTAGCATATCACTTCCGCCCCCTGCGTCCAATCCGTCGCGCCGCCGGCGCAGGCCGTGCCGCCGGCCGCCGGCTGCGCCTCCCGCGACCGTGGAAATCCAAGCTAGCTTGGGGACTGCGTCGCGGGGCTCTTGAGCGGTAGCGCCACCGGCGGGTGCATGAGACGCAGCCGGCTGGTATGCTGCCGGAGGCGGTCGGGCGCCGAATCCGGCCGCTACATCCAAACAGCCGGGTTTCCTCAGTCGTCAGGTCGAGCGTCCACCTACCCAGGCGAATTCGGCTCGCCACGCGCCGGGAGATGCCGCACGAACTACGGAGTCATACGGTCATGCCACAACACCTTTCGCCGTCCGCGACAAGCAAGCGAGGAACGCGAACGCGGCATACGGACCGCACCGCGGTGGCCGTGCTGCTTTTCGTCGCGGTGGCCGCGGTGGCGCTGCCGGCGCGGGGTGCGGCCGAGCCGCCGCAGGGGGCGCCGCAGCCGACGCTTGCTGCGGAGCGGTTTCTCGCGGCACTGACTGCGGAGAAGCCCGACGCGGCGCTTGCACTGATGACGAACGAGCTCGAATTGACGTGGGGCTCGCGTATTGAGGCAATGATCGCCGCATTGAGTCTCGAGTCCCACGAGTTGGGTCGCGTCACGCAAGAGAACGGCCAGGCGGTCGCACTCTTTTCCTGGGAACACCGCTTCGACACAAACGTCTACCGCGACGGCGTGCAAGCGCAACTGCGGCTCGAGCTGGAAGAGCGGGGCATGGACGAGGGACAGATTCGGCAGGTGCTCGAAACAATGGAAGAGGACTTGCTCGCCGAGGCGCGAGAGTTGCGCGACCGCTTTCGTCGGGAAGAACTCGAACTGCACCTGGTGCAGGGGGGCGACGGGCGCTGGTACGTGGACGCCTTTGCCGAGCCGCCGTCGGAAGACGGGGGCGCGGAGAGTCCCGAGGCGGCGGCGCGGCAAATGCTCGAGGCGTGGCGGGATCCGCGCGCCAACCGCGAACGCCTGCTCGCCGCCTTTACCGAGCTTGCCCGCGAACAGTTTCTCGCCACCGACGGTGAACCGTTGCTCGCCTCCTTGAGCGTCGAGTCGTTCGAGTTGGGGGCGGTGCAGCCGCTCGACGAGGATGAGCGCGTCGCGGAGATTTTCGTTACGTGGGAGGCAACGCTCGACAAGGACCGTTATCTACGCGTGATGCTTGGCGAGATCCGTCGCGACCTTGCCCAGCAGGGGCTCGACGGGGACGAGTTCGACGAAGAGATGCGCCTCATTCGAGAGGACCTCGAACGCGACGTCGCAGGGGTGCGCTCGGCCTTCCAGCGACGCGAGCACACCATGCGCCTCGAACGCGAAGACTCCGCCGAGGACGGCCACTGGTTCGTCGACCAACTGATTGTCGACTCGACGCCCGACGGCACTTATGAGCCGCTGGATGCCGCCTACCGCTTGCTGGACGGACTGGAATTCGACGACGTCGACCTCGCGCAGTTCGTCATTGAACCGCAACGGCGTGCCGAGCAAAGGAGCCACGACGGCCTCGCCTGGATTCGTTCGCTGAGCGTCGAATCAAGCGACGTCCTCGGTGAACTGGAGCAGCACGAAAACGGCACCACTGCAACGCTACGCGTTCGCTGGCAGGCCGCCTTCAACGAGGACGCCTACCTGCGCGCGGCGCGCAATGCCCAGATTGCGCATTATCACCGCAAAGGCTACACCGCCGAGCAAATCCAAGAGCGCCTCGCCGAGACCCGCGAAGCTCGCGAAGCACGCGCGGATCAGCTAGCCGCCCTCGCCGCGGCAAGCGAGGTCACGCTTCACCTGACGAAGACGAACGAGCGATGGTACGTCGAACGTCTGGAGCCACAAGCGGATTGACCGAGCCTGAACGGCGAGGCCCAGACTAGCGGGTGTCAAGAGCGGCGTTGTAGTGCGGGAGGGCCTTGCGCAGGGCGTCGTGCAACGGCGACACTTGCTCCTGTGACGCAACGAGAGATTCGCGGCCGCGGGCCAATGCGCCTTGGATGGCGGTCTCGTCGGCGAAGAAGCGGTTGAGCGTCGCCTCCTCGAGCGGCTGTGCTTGGGGATGCAAGCGGATGGTCGCGTCGTCCTCGAGCGCCTGCTCGGCGGCCTGCAGCATGTGCTCCGTGGCCCGCTCCTGCGGCGAGCGCGACGGCAGTTGCTGCAAGCGTGCGAGGATCTCGCGCCACGTTGCCGCACCCGCATGTTGCCCGGCGGCCTCTTGCAGCGTACTCGTGAAACGCGTCAGCGGCGGCTCGGCGGACGCATCATTGCCTTCGTAGTCGGCGTTCTCCGCGGCCGCATCATGACTCGCTCCGCGCTCGGCATTCGACCCGCTCTGGCCCCGTTCGTCGAGCGCAATAACGATAACTACGCCGATCACGGTCACGATCACCGCGCCCAGCACCGTTGCAATGCCTGCGCCAATGACTGTGCCGGCACGACGCCGCCGTCGAGGCTTCTCTTGCGCGGGCGCCCCTGCCGGCTCGAGCAGCGGCTTCCACTCTTTCACGCGCGGATGCGCCTTGCCGAGCTTTCGCGATAGCGAGCGGTGCGACTCCTTGAGCGCCTCCGCCTCGCCGCTAGTCCCGTAGTGCTCCATTTGCGCGAGCAATTCCCGGGCGCTGTCGTCGAGCCCACTCTCCGCTTGCTGCGCCGCCGCCCGCACCTGCTCAAGTGTCGCCGGCTGCACCGTACCGGCCCCGCCATCGCCGCG
>SKZP01000172.1 GCA_007127275.1 Planctomycetota bacterium | reverse complement strand
GCGGCACGGCCGAGGAGAGGAACAGCTGGATCACCGAACGCTCGTCGTCGGTCGCGTCGAAACGGTCGGCGGCGTCTCGGGCGACGTTGAGCGCGGCACGGTTCTCGGGCGTGAACCAGTGCGCCGCGACCGCTCCCTCCGGCACGGCAATACGGCTGTTCGGCTCCAGCGCCAGCGTCTCGAAGTCGATCGGTGCGCGAAGCCACTCGGCGGGCGGCGGCGCAGGACGCTCAACCTCGTCCGGCGTCACCACTCGCCGGCCTTTCAACGCGTTGCCGACCCGCTCCTTCAACACAAGCTCGGTACACCGAAGGGTGAAGGCTCCGTCCGCGAACGTACCGTCAAGGTCGTAGCGAGAGCGCTCGACGGTCCAGCCCTCGCCCAGCTCGAACCACGCCGAGGCGGTCTGACGGACCCGCTCGACGAGCGCCTCAAGCAAGGCGAGGCTGCGCGCCGGCGCCTTGCCGAGCTGCAGCATGGCACGCGTCAGGAGTACCGCGAGCGGTGACAAGTCCGAGCCGACGGCGCGGCGACCGCGCGTCAACGCGGCGAACACCGTCGTGCCGGAGCCGAGGAAAGGGTCGGCGACGGCGTCTCCGGGCTCGGTGAGCGCTTCGATGATGGTCTCGACGACATTCATCGGCTTGCGCGCCCAGTATGGATGGAGGAGGCCTGCCGGCGTGTCGTGCTGCGGCTCGACGGTGGAAAGCGCCGTGGTGAGGCGTTGCAGGGGTGAGGGAGCCGAGTCGCGCGGCGAAAGCAGGAACAACTGCTCCTCGACGGTCTGGTTGCGCGGCTGGCCTTGTCCGGAGTGAAGGAGCGGAAAGGTGCGAATCTCGGCGGTGAAGCCGCGCCGGTCCGCCAACTCTTCAATCTCGGCGCGCGAAACCAGAGAGGTATCCGCATAACTGATCGCCACGCAGGCGCCCGCTCGGTGACAACGCTCGAGCATGTCGTCGAACGCTCCGCGCACCTTGGAGCGCAGTCCAAACGGGCTGACAATTCGTCCCTCGCGGTAGCGCCCCTCGGTGGTACGCCCGGTGCGCGGATTCAGAGTGAGTTCGGGCCAGTCGTAGAGGACGAAGGTGTCGAGCACGTGGTAGTAGCGCGAGTAATGCTCTTTGAAGTAGGGCGGGTCGGCATACACCACCGTGCGCTCGTCGAGCGCAAGGCCGTCTAGCGCGGAAAGGTGGTCGGTGCACAACACCGCGCTTCGGGGGTCCGCATCCTCCGGTGCCTGCATCAGCGCGCGCAAGTTTTCGAGTACGCGGCCGATGACACTCACTTGCCGCCGTTTCATAAGCGCCGCCACCGAGACCGCGGAGGCCGGTTTCAGGAACTGGGCGAGGTGGGTGGTGCTCGAGACCGCGAATGTGAGTGCCGCCACCGAGGCCGCCTGCACGTGCGTCCGCAACTCCGGTGACAGCGACGCCGCGAACTCGGCCAGCGCGTCAATCTCGAGGCACTGCTCGACCCCGAAGTAGGTGTTCGCGTAGTACAGCGAGAACAACGCCCACGGTTGTTCGACCGCAAGCGCGGCGACCTCCTCGGCGCGTCCGTCCACCAAGCCGGTCGAGGCGCAGAATTCGGCGTAGGCGGTCCAGTCTCCCTTTCCGGCCTCCAACGACGTCAAGTGCCGTCGCTCGGCCTCGAGGGCACTCGACATCGCACCCCGAGCCCCGGCAAGCCGCACCGCGTCGTTCCGCAGGGCCTCGACCTTCGGAAGTAGCGAAGCGAGTTCCGCCCGCGGCGTCGACAAAAGCGAAGACAACACGACATGCGCATACGGCTGGATGTCGTTCGCATGCACCAGGTAGCGGTGCCGGCGCGCCTCGAGTGACACAATCCCCGTTCCGCCGAACAGGTCGACGAACGACGTCGTGACGGGGAAGCGCTTACGAATGGCCCGCAACAGCTCTTCCGCAATTCGCTTCTTGCTGCCCAGGTACTGCATGGGCAGCGGCGAGCAAGTCACCTCCGGCTCGAGCGGAAATGATCCCGGCCGGGGCGGAAACAACGACTCGGGAAGGAGGTCGCGCGTCGGGGCGGACTGGTGGGACATGAGCGGAACCAGGGAGGCGTAGCGAGCCGTCCCCTCGTATGCGTACCGCGAGCGAGCAGTCGCAACTTATCTGAACGACGCTAAGTTGCCAACACATCATTCAAAACGCGGACCTTCGTGTGCCACCGCAGCGAGATTGCGACGAGGTCGCTTCCGTTCGCAGCCCTCTTGCTTCGGGTGCGGGGTGCGCCCGGCAAATGTTGGCGAGGCACATCCGTAGGAAACCCGCCGCGCCCCTCGTCAGACACCCCGCGCACACAAGGTACGCTGTTGGCGGGCACGGAGGCCCCTCCAACAGAGGTGACCGGCGGGCACGGAGGCACGCCCAATGGGATATGTCGCTTCTCTTTTTTTCCAGCTGCACCCTCGGGCGCGGTTGCCCATTGCATTGCTGCGCTGGCGACAGTACCGTTTTCGCACAACGTACGGCTTGCGCACGAAACCCTTCCCATTTTGCTGCTGCGCTCGAGTGCTGTGCGGCGTTGTTGTCGGTTGCGCGGCTCCGAGGGTAACCTCGCGTCCACGCTTTCCGCCTGCCTCCGCCGTGCCGAGCAGCCTTCGCCACGCGAAAGTGGGCAGGTTTTTTTGAGCGAGCCCTCACCGCTTATCTGCTTACGTGCCGCTCGCGCCGAGCGAGCGAGACAGCGAGTTTTCGCATGGCACCGCATTCGAACAACGACGCAAAGTTGCCGGGATTGCTCTCCGACGCCGAGATTCGAGCTCTGTGCCAAGGGGCGGAGCCGATGATTGAGCCGTTTGTCGAGAAACAAACGCGCGAGGGTGTCATCTCCTACGGCGTGTCGAGCTACGGGTACGACATTCGCGTTGGACGCCACTTCAAGATTTTCACCAACGTGAACAATGCCATTGTCGACCCCAAAGCGTTTGCGGAGACGAGCTTCGTATCCGCCGACCGCGACGTCTGCATCATTCCGCCGAACTCTTTTGCGCTCGCCGCTACGTTGGAGTCGTTTCGCATTCCCCGGGATGTGCTGGCGATCTGTGTCGGAAAATCCACGTATGCGCGCTGCGGCATCATTGTGAACGTCACGCCGCTCGAGCCAGAGTGGCAAGGGGTGCTCACGCTAGAGATCAGCAACACGACCCCCTTGCCGGCAAAGGTGTATGCCGAGGAGGGGATTGCCCAGATTCTCTTCATGCGCGCGGCCAGCGTTTGCGAGACGAGCTACGCCGACCGTCAGGGCAAGTACCAGGACCAACCTGGCTTGACGTTGCCGAAGTTGTAAGCTGGAACTCGAAGTCGTTTCGCCCGTGGCGAGCGCAGGGTGCCACGCCCTGCGAGGCACAGCTCGTGGCTCGGTGCTTCGCCTTGCAGGGCATGGCACCCTGCGCTTGCCTTGGATGTAACTGCAGACGTGAACCCCAAACGGCATTTGGGGGTGCGCCCTCCACTGCTCCATTGATTGCGACAGTGCGGAACCGACGTTATGCCCGGCGCAGAGACTTTTTTGCAAAGCGTGAACTCGGCGAAACAGGCGCCGAAGCCGGTGTACGGCGTGATTGGGGAAGAAGATTTCTTGCGGCGCGAGGTGCTCGAGGCGCTGATTGAGTATGTGCGGCGCGTTCGAGGCCAGCCTGACGTGGTGCGCTTCGAAGGGGACACCGCGGAGCTTGCCGAGGTGCTGGACGAGTTGCGCTCGCGTTCGCTCTTCGGCGGCACACGCGTGGTCGTGCTGACCGACCTCGGTGAACGCCGCTCGCTGCTTGAGTCGCAGCGCGACCGCCTTGCGGAGTATGCCCACGCCCCGGCCCGCGATGCCGTCTTTGTGATCGAGGCGGCGAAGCTGAACAAGAACCTGCGGTTGAGCAAGGCCATTGCCGCGACGGGGGAGCGCATCGAATGCGAGCCGCTGGGTCCGAAGCCGCTGGCGCGCTGGCTTTCCGGGCATGCGAAGAAGCAGCGGCTCGAGATGACCCCCGAGGCGGTGGAGTTCATGGTGGACACCGTCGGCAACAACCTCGGCATGCTCGCCGCGGAGTTGGAAAAGCTCGACCTCTACTTGGGGCCGCCGGAGCAGGGGAAGAAGCGGCGGGTCGCGCGCAACGACCTCGAAGAGCTGCTCGGCTTCCGCGGTGCGGCGGACGCCTGGGCGCTGGTCGACGCCATCTCCGCGGGAGACATGCGCCGGTCGCTCGAGGAGACGGAGCGGTTGCTGCGCAACGGCGAGCCGGCGTACAAACTGATTGGCCTGCTGACCTTCAAGCTCCGGCAACTCTGGCGAGGCGCGGGCGCAGTGGCGGAGGGGGCGAACAGCTCCGGGGCCGCCGCGGCGGCGAAGGTGCCCCCGTTTCAGCAGAGCACCTTTGCGGCGGCACTGAAGCGCTACGACCTGCCGGCCTGCCGCGCGATGCTGTACGAGCTTTCCAAGGCCGACCGCAAGGACGCCATTCTCGAGGTCGAGCAAGCGCTCGAGTTTCTCGTCATCACACTGTGCAACGACCAGGCCGCCCGCCGTCACGCGTAGGTCGCGGTCAGGAAGCCACCTCCGAGGTTTGAGTGCCGTTGCGTTCCGACGAGGCCGGAGAGCGCAGGGCGCAAGCGCTGCGCGGCAACCCCTCGTGGCTCGTACCGCCTTGCGGGGCTTGGCCCTGCGTTCACCCTCGCAAGCCTCGCGTGCCGGGTTGTTGTCCGTGAGCGCGGCGACATTCGCCACCTTGCGGCTGCGCGGATTCGGCCGTCGAGTACAATGACTTTGAACGTCGCGTGAGTGGCGGCCCTCAACGGGTGGTCGTTTGCTTGTTTCGCCGTGTGCCTCTCCCTTTCGTGTTCATGAAGCGTTCTCTTTTGTTCGTGTTGCTTGCCGGGATTGCCGGGTTTCTGGTTGTGCAGTGGCTGCACAGTCATGGATGGTTCGACGACTGGGAGCAGCTCGGCAACGACTGGCGCTTCCGCAGCGCCAACGCGACGTGGCAGCCGCAGGCGTCGGTGGCTGAGCACAACGACACCTGGGTGTCGAACCAGAACGCCTGCCGCGTCGTGATTGTCGCGCTCGACGAAGACGTCGAGTGGCCGCTCGACGAGGCCCGCTGGCAGCGACTGCACGAGCAATTGCACCTTTGGGGTGCTGCGGCGGTAGGGGTGGACCTCGCACTGGATGCGGAGACAGTCGAGGCGCTCGCCGCGGGCATTGTGGCGCACGACGAAGAGGACGAGGCGCAGCACTTTTCCGTGATGCAACGGTTGCAGAATCTACCCGTGGTGCTGGCGCAGCGTCCGTACCGTGCGCTCGAGGCGCAAGAGGTGGAGCTTGCACCGGAGGCGCCGCTGTTGTGGGCCGCTGGCGACGTCGTGGCGGAGCGGGACGGCGTCGTTCGCCGGGCGACGCTCGAGCAGGAGGGGACGCCGGCGTTCGCCTACAAGCTCGCCGAGCTGACCGAACGGGACGCCGCCGAACAGTGGCGCGACTCACGCAGCCGCGACAACGCACTGCTCGCGTATGTGGGGCCGCCGGAGGCCATCCCGCGCGTCTCCTTGAGTGACGTGCTCGCCGGGGAGTTGCCCGAGGAGGTGCTCACCCGCTACGGGGTACGAGATGCCGGGCAGTTGCTCGGCAACCGCGCGGTCCTGCTCGGCGCCACCTCGCCCGGGCTTCACCTCGGGCCAGCCGGCGCAGAAGCAGTGTGGGGCGTACGCACGCCGTATTACGACTCTCGCGAAGCGCGCCGCTTCATCGCCGCACGTCGTGGCCTCGACGACGCTTCACATGTGCGGGCGGCGCAAACGCGCATGCCGGCCATTGAAGTGCACGCGAATGCGGTGCAGATGTTCACCGAGTCCCCGTCCGAGGTGCTGCTGCAGTCGGCCTCGACCGAACATAACGGCGCGCTGCTCGTTGCCACTTGCCTCGTGATGGTTCTCGGCGTCGCGTTCTTGCCGCCGTTGTTCAGCTTCCTTGTTCTCGTCGCGCTTGGCGTTGGCCTCTACGTTGGCACGACCTCGATGCTTGTCGAGCAGCGCATCTTTTACTCCATGCTCGGGCCCATGCTCGGCGCCACCATCACCTTCGCCTTCGGCACGCTGGCCAGCTACGTCGTCGAGCGTCGCGAACGCCGCTACATCACCCAGATGTTCTCCAAGTATCTTTCGCCGCAAGTGGTCAAACAGATGGCCGCGAGCAAGGAGCCGCCGAAGCTCGGCGGCGAGAACCGCGAGCTGACGCTACTGTTCAGCGACCTGCAGGGCTTCACCGGCTGGTCGGAGCGGCTCGGCCCCGAACGGCTGCTCGAGTTGCTCAACGAGTACCTCGGCGCGATGACCGACGTTATCTTCAAGCATCAAGGGACGCTGGATAAGTTCATGGGGGACGCGGTGATGGCCTT
>SKZP01000069.1 GCA_007127275.1 Planctomycetota bacterium | reverse complement strand
GAAGCCGGTGGGCGTGGACAAGCGACCGTTTCGTAAAACAAGGCGGCTCGGACGGCCCTTCGGGGCAACCAATGCAAACGAACTTCGTTGTTGTCCCAGTTGCCTGAATCTGCCGGCGTGGTACACCGTATGCGTACCCTGACGTTTCCGTATCAAGGAGTCTTGCCGTGGAGATGCAGCTTTTCGCCGAACGACGTGCGCGCTTTGCGGAGCGGATGGAACCGGGCAGCGTCGCCCTCTTTCCCGCGAGCCGCGAAAAGATTCGCAACCATGACGTACACTACCCGTTTCGGCAAAACTCCGACTTTTACTACCTCACGGGCCTCGACGAGCCGGAGAGCATTGCCGCGCTGATCAAGGAAGCGAGTGGCGAGCTTCGGTACATCTTGTTCGTTCGGCCACGCGACATTTTGGACGAGATCTGGACGGGCGTGCGCGCCGGTGTCGAGGGGGCCAGGGAGTGGCTGGGTGCGACGGAGGCCTTTGAGCTTTCCGAGGCGAACAAGGAGATTCCCGCGCTGCTCGAGGACCGGCTTGCGGTGTACTACGCGCTCGGCTTCGACGACACGTTCGACCGCCGGGTGATTGGCTGGCTGCGCAGTGTGCGGGCGGCCATGCGCGGCGGCGTGAATCCGCCGGAACAAGTGCGCGACCCGCGGGCCATTTTGCACGAGCTACGGCTGCGCAAGACCCCGGCCGAGCTCGAGTTGCTGCGCAAGGCCTGCGCCATCAGCCGCGAGGCCCACCGCGAAGCCATGAAGGCCGTGCAGCCCGGCATGAACGAGTTTCAAATCCAGGCGCTGCTTGACTTCATCTACCGCCGCAACGGCAGCGAGCGCAACGGCTACAATCACATTGTCGCCGGTGGCAAGAACGCCTGCATCCTTCACTACGACCGCAACAATCAACCCCTCCACGACGGCGACCTGTTGCTGATTGACTCCGGCGCCGAATACGGCCACTACTCCGCCGACATCACGTCAACGTTTCCGGTCAACGGCCGCTTCAGCGACAAACAAAAGCGCATCTACGAGATTGTCTACGGCGCCCAGCAAGCGGCCATTGAAGCCTGCAAGCCGGGCAACACCTTCGAGCAGGTGCAGCACGCCGCCCGGGATCACCTCGTCGCCGCGCTGATTGAGTTGGGCCTGCTCGAGGGCACGGTCGAAAGCATTGCCCAGCAGGAAAAGGAACTCCTCGAAACGCGCCGCAAGGAACGCACCCGCGGCCCCATCAAACCGGAGGACCTGCCGTACAAGCAATTCTACCCGCACAACATTGGCCACTGGCTCGGCATGGACGTTCACGACGTCGGCCGCTACAAGCTTGACCCGGAACGCTCGCAGCCGCTCGAGCCGGGGATGTGCCTGACCATTGAGCCCGGCCTGTACTTCTACGAGGGCTACGAGAACTGCCCGAAAGAGTGGGCGAACATTGGCATCCGCATTGAGGACGACATCCTGATTACGGAAAGCGGCCACGAAAATCTCACCGCCGGCACGCCGCACACGGTCGAAGAGATTGAAGCCATCATCCAGGAACCCAGCAGTATTCCTTTGTAACGGAAAGTTCTGCGTCCCTCGTACTCCCCCAAGCCCACCGACTGCGCCGGTGCGCTCCCGCTGCTCTGCCGTCGTGGCAACGGATTCAAAACAGCGGTTGGATACGACCCGCCGACGAGGTGGGTGGGCTTGGCGCGGATTCCGTTGCAAAAACGTGAGACTCTGCTAGGCGGAAGCGGCCGTGCGTTGTATGCCTTGCGAGTCGCTTCACGAGTTGTCCTGCCGTTTTTTATGATGCCCGCCACACCTCCGTCCTCTTCCTCCTTGCCCGCCTTGCTAGGTGGGGAGCCGGCTGTGCCCGCCGGGGCGCACCGGCGTTGGCCGACGCTTACCGCTGCGGACCATGAGGCCGTGCGGGGCGTGTTGGAGCGTGGCGTGCTTAGTGGGCCGTTTGCGCCGGAGGCTCTTGAGTTGCAGGAGGCGTTTGCCGAGTTCGTTGGTGTGCGCCACTGCTTGCTGACGCACAGCGGCACCTCGGCGTTGCACATGGCGCTCGCCGCCGCCGGCGTCGAGCCCGGCGACGAGGTGATTGTGCCGGCGTTCACGTTTATTGCGACGGCGCTTGCCGTGTTGCACCACGGGGCCATTCCCGTCTTTGCCGACATTGACGCGCAGACGTTCACGCTCGACCCGGCAAGTGCCGAGCAAGCCATCAGCGAGCGCACCCGCGCCCTCATGCCCGTACACATCCACGGCGTTCCCGCGGACATGGACGCGCTGAACCGGCTCGCCGCGTCACACAACCTCGTGCTGATCGAGGATGCCTGCCAAGCCCACGGGGCCACCTGGCGGGGCAAGATGGCTGGCAGCCTGGGCCTTGCCGCGGGCTTTAGCTTGCAGGCGAGCAAGAACCTCCCCGCTGGCGAGGGAGGGTTGTTCGTCACCGACGACGACGAGCTCGCGCACCGCGCCAACCGCTTGCGCAACTTCGGCGAGGACGCAAAACCCAGCGACTTCGCCTACGACCCGGCCCGGCCGCTCGACGCCACCCGCGCCTACGACGCCGTTGCGCTGGGCTACATGTACCGCGGCCAGGAAACCGTCGCCGCCCTCGCCCGCAGCCGGCTCGAACGACTAGCTGCGGATACCGCGCATGCGCAACGGCTCGCCGAGCGCCTTGCCGCCGGCTTTGCGGAGTTGCCCGGCATGGAGTTGCAACGCGTACCGGACGGCGCGAGCAGTTGCTGGCACAAGGTGCGCGTTGTGCTGGACGCGGAGGCGGCCGGCGTCGCGGAGCAACTCGCCGGGCACGCCGGAGCGAGCCCTGGCGCCACGCAGTCCGCGGATGCAACGCTGCGTGACCTCGTTATGCGCGCGCTGCATGCCGAGGGGGTCGAGGCCGTGCAGTGGCAAACAAAGCCGGTTCCCGCCCAAGGCCTCTTCCAAAACCGCGAAGGCTACGGCCGCGGCTACCCCTGGTCGCTAGCCACACCCGAGGCACTAGCCCGCTACGCAGAAAACTACCAGCCGCGGCGTTACCCGCGCACACAGCAGTTGCTCGAGCGCTCCTTCTGCCTCTTCAGCCACAGCCACCCGCTGATTGCACAAGACGAGCACGTCGTCGACGCCTACATAGGTGCATTAAAAAAAGTTTCGCAGCACCTCCCGACACTTCTCGAGCAAACAAAGCCGGCCGGATTGAGCCCCGTGTAGTTCAAGTCCGTGGCAAATGCGTAGCAATGCTACCGCCCGCGAATGACGGAGCGCCGTTCTCGGAAGTTCTCGACGTTTCGCTTCCAGATTCGGACGACCTTGCCTGGAGATTCAACCGGGGCGGAATCACGCGACCAGTGAATTTGAATTCTGTGGTCGCTACCATTTTTTCAAGTGACCCCTGGACAGGATGGCAGGTCGCATCCGCGCACAGTCGAAGCCGGTTGAAGAGGCTGCGAAGGAACAAGAAAATCTTCGACCGAGCACGAATGCGTAGGGCGGCCTCCGTGTCCGGCCAGCGAGAGCCACGCTCGAACGGCCCCGCGCATATCCCACGCGCGCCCCGAATATAATGGTGCACACGGAAACGACAACCGGCGAGCACGGAGGCCCACCTTTCGACCTTGTGGTTGGTCGCGCGTCTTTCAAGTTTGTCCACCGCCTCGAAGAGGCTACCTCCTCGCGCTGCACAAGATTTGGAAACCTCTCTCGTGCTCGTCGACCGTGCGAAGCCGGTGGATATGGCCGCGGTGTGAACCTCGGAATTTGCGAAGCGCCAAAAGTGGCTGAAGTGCACGCTGGGTTCGGTGTAGAGTGTGCGCCGTCTGGCATTCTTGGCATTGCCCCTTTGTCGCTGGAGACTCCGACATGGTCGCGCATCTTTCGTTACCTTGGCGCTACAGGTTGGTTACGGGACTCGTGGTTGTCGCTGCGACGTGCTTCGGCTCGGGCCCCGTCGCCTGTGGCAGCTCGGAAACCGCCGAGGCAGTGACCGTTGAGGCGCCGCATTGGCTGGAACACGACTTTGCGCCCGTGCTCGAGCGCTTTGTGGACGAGGATGACCTGGCTTTTGAAACGGTGGCGGAAGCACTGGGGTACGACCTGTTCGTCGCGGACGTTAGCGACGGCGAGCGCGGAAGCGCCGGCGGTGAGGACAAACCCAGCGAGAACGCCTCGGAGGACGGCGTGTCGTCGCAGGGGACCTCGATGTGGGCTACGGTGACGCACGAAACAGGGCCGCTGCAGAGTTGGATTGCGCTACGCGAGCGCGAGGTGGGCGGGATGTCGCCGACACGGCAGTTGCGCCTCGTGCTCGAGGGGCAGGAAGGGGCGAGCCGCGACGAACTGGTTCGGCTTTCCGAGACGGTCGCCGAGGCGCTGGCCACCCGTTTTCGGCGGCACCGGCGCGAGCTTGTGCCGCCCGGGGCGCCGGAGGGGACCCGCTTGCGGCAAAGCCTGGCTCCGCCCACCCGCGTGTGGGATTTGGCCGGCGACGCGACGGTCACGCTACAGCCGGCGACATACCGGCCGCGCATCATGCTCGAGGTCTACCGCTACAGCCAACATCCGGACGGCACGGTGATGCGGCGCGACGAATACGAAACGCCGGACGAGGAGCCCGCCGCGGACGCCCCGAGTGTGCTCGACGAGCTCGAGGGCGCAAATGACTGGCGCGACACGCTGCGAGGCGAGCGGGAAGACCGCGACGAAACGGACGCATTCGACGCGGCGGCGCTGATTGTGCCGGGGCTTGGGAAGCCGGCGAGCGAGGTCCACGAGCAGATTCGCAAGGTGCACCTTGCATACGCGCGGGCCGCGGCGCAGGGCTTTGACGGCGGCATGTTGCGCAACGGGCGAATGACCCTGGACGGACGGGAGTGGCTCGTCGTGGCCGCGGATGAAGCGGGTGTTGAGTTCCGCGGGGGAGGCAACGCGAGGCGGGAGCTTGCTTGGGAGGAGCTTGCGCCGAAGAGCGTGCTTGCCGGCTACCGCGACCTGCGCAGCGTCACGCCGGGTCAGATAGCGGGCATTGCCCGGTACGCCTACGCTGTCGACTTGCCGCACGAAGGGGACCGCACGCTGAAGCGCTTGCTCGACCGTGGCGCGCTCGAGTCGCAGCAGGTGTTCGCGTTGCTGGCCGAGTTGCGCGGCACCACTGTGCCGGACGGCGGTTTCCTGTGGGAGCGCGACCTCAAGGGCACCCGGCGTTTCATCACGCCCGACGAAAAGCGTGCCGCCGAGCACCTCGCCCGCGTGGACATGCTCGTGGCACGCCTGGAACGCCACGCCCGCCGCGGCGAGCGAGGGGCACAAGCCGTCGAGGAACTTGTGGAGGAGCTGCAAGGGCTTGGCAGCGAATCGCAACTACGGGCGCGAAAGGCCCTCGAGCGCCGCTGGGAGGAGGCGCTTAGCTGGCTCGAAGAGGCGCAGCTCGACGCGCACCCCTGGCGGTTGCGCCTGTATGATCGCTTGGGGGACGCTCGGCGCGACGCGCTCAACGCCATTCGCGACACGGCAAGCTACCGCAAGGAGGAGGAGACGGTGCACGGCCAAGACGAGGTCGACGAGAACGTCGAGGCGGTGCGCGTATTGTGGAAGGCTCCGTTCGACGTGGTTGCCGAGGAGGACCCAACGCTTGTGCAGCGCACGGAGTCGGCCCGCTGGTTCGCGCAACTGTTGCGTGCCGTGGGTGCCCCGCGCGAGGTGGAGCGACGCACCGAGGACGTGCTCGAGGCGCTCGAGCAGCGCGTCAACGCAGAAGTCAACCTGCGCGACAATCCGCCCACGAGCGCCGCGCGCGCCCGCGCCGAGTACGTGAAGAACACGCGGCAGCGCAACGACGAAGACCGCGTCGCAACCGAGATAGAACGCGGCTTCGCCCACGAACTCAACGACTACCGCCACATGCTCGGCCTGGAGCCGCTTGCGCTTCATGGCGCCTTGACACAGGCCTCGCGTGTACACTCCGAGTTTATGGACGAAACCGGAAGGTTCGGCCACAACCTGAGCGGTCACCCCCACGGCGAATCCCCGGCGGACCGGGCCGCAACGTTCGACTACGACGGCGCGCTCGGCGAGAACATTGCGATGCACAGCCACGGCTTCACCCCCGCCTCGGCATTGCGCGCCTGGTACGGCTCGCCGGATCACCACCGCAACATGCTGCTCGAGAACTGGACACGGATTGGCGTCGGCGTAAGCGAAAACGACCGCTACTGGACCACCAAGTTCGGCCGCTAGACTGCCGTCCACCGCTCCTAACCAAGAGTCGGACTTTCCGGCCGGGTTTCCCGCGGACGTCATGTCCACGACTGCGTCGCTCCGTCGCGAGAGGGGGCTGCGCACGGGGCCACTTCGAACTCGTTGCCTCTACGGCAGTCGAACGGGAGCCCACCAATGCAGTCGCTGTCTTGCGGGATCT
>SKZP01000504.1 GCA_007127275.1 Planctomycetota bacterium | reverse complement strand
GCTCAAACAGGAGGCGCGCAACCTGCAGCCGGAGGAACTCGTCGCCGCGGTGAAGAAGCGCCTCTACCGGTTGTGGCTCGACGCCGCGCAACTCGAACGCCCCGCGCTGACGCAGTTTCGTGGCGAGGACCACGAGCGCCTCGTCGAGCGCTTCCGCGCCGTGGATTCGCTCGCACCGCGCACAGGGGCCGCTCGTACCGCCAAGGAGGTCGAGGAGCACCGCCCCGGCTGGACGGGCTACGTGCCGCCGGGTTCCGAGTTGCAAATCCTCTCACATCAAGCGAGCCTCAAGCGGGGCCACCTCCCCGTGCGCCGGCTGCTCGAGCGCATTCCGCGGCTTGCCCAGGGGCTGATGCCGTGCTGGATGATGAGTCCGTTGAGCGTCTGCCAGTACCTCACCGAGGAGCACGAGTTCGACGTGGTGATCTTCGACGAGGCCTCGCAGGTGCGCCCCGAGGATGCCCTGCCGGCCATCCGCCACGCTCGCCAGTGTGTGATTGTCGGCGACCGCCAGCAGTTGCCGCCCACGGCCTTCTTCGCCCGCCTCGGCACCGACCTCGTAGACGCGCGCGACGCCTACGACGACGAAGTCGACCTGGCGCCGCTGGAAAGCGTGCTGGAAGAGGCCTCGCGCTTCTTCCCCGTGCAGCGCCTTACGTGGCACTACCGCTCCAAGGATGAGACGCTGATTGCGTTCAGCAACCGCGCCTACTACGACGACGCGCTGATCACCTTCCCCGCCCCGTATCTGCCGGCCGCGCAACAAGAGGGCGGCGAGGGAGCAACGACACCCGGGGAGTCTGGCGACGCAACCCGCGCCACGGGGGCAACGAACGGCGGCGCTGGCGCGACAAAATTGTCCCGCGTGGAGGTGCAGACGAGCTTCGGCGTAGCCAACCACGAGCCTGACTCGAACGGTGCGCAAGCCAGTCCCCTCTGGGGGCAAGTAGACAACTCCCTCGAAAGCAACGACGACAACCACAACGTCCTCGAAAGGAGCGACACCGGCGACACCGGCGGCCCTGGCAGCACCGGCGGCACCGACGCATCCACGCAACTCGCAGCCGAGACAAGCGACTCCGGGTCCGACGAACACGTCGCATTCCCCGAGGCGCCGGCCGAAACCGAGCTCGCCAGTTCGACCACCGCGCCGCAAGAGCTCGGCGTGCCACTGGGCATCCGCCTGCTGCGCATCCCGCGGCGACACTCTCGCTACGAAAAGGGCCGCAACAAGGCCGAGGCGCAAGTCATTGTCGAGCAACTCTCGCGCATTGTGCACGAGCACCCGGATTACAGCGTCGGCATTGTCGCCTTCGGCACACCGCAGCAAACCCTGATTGAGGACCTCGTCGAGGCACGCCGCGCAAGCGACCCCGTGCTCGACGCCCGCTTCGACCCGGACCTCGAAGAGCCCATCTTCATCAAGAACCTCGAAACGGTTCAAGGCGACGAGCGCGACATCATCTTGTTCAGCGTCACCTACGGCCCCGACGAAGGTGGGCACGTCCGCCTGCACCTCGGGCCGCTGCAACAACTCGGCGGCGAGCGCCGCCTGAACGTCGCCTTTACCCGGGCCCGCTACCACATTCGCCTCGTCGCCTCCATCAGCGGACGCGACATTGACCCCGAACGGGCTCAGTCGCTCGGCGCGCGCCGCCTCAAGGAATACCTCGACTACGCCGAGTCCGGCGGCCGCTTCCGCGCCTTGCCCCTGCTCGACGAAGGGGAACAGGCGGCCCGCGACGCCAAACGCAACGCCACCTTGGACGCCATGCGCCGCGAGTCCGCAGTGCGCAACGCGCTTGCCGAGCAGTTGGAGCGCCGCGGCTACACCGTGCACCACCAGGTCGGCCAGGGGCTTTTCCGCGTCGACCTTGCCGTGGTGCATCCCCGCTACCCGCACCAATACGTGCTCGGCATTGAAACCGACGGGTCCACCTACCAGGCGCTTCCCACCGCCCGCGACCGCGAGCGCACCCGTTGCGACATGCTCGCGCAACTCGGCTGGAGTCTCGAACGCGTCTGGTCGCGTGACTTCTTCGAGCGCCCCGAAGAGGTGCTCGACCGCCTCGTCTGCCGCGTTGAGCAGTTGAGCACGAAAGAGGTCGAACTGCCGAAGCCGGAGCGCGGGCAAGCCACCCGGCGGCTCAAGCCCAGCCAGCGCAGCAGCGCAAACGAACAGCACGAGCGCGAGGTCGCCGAACTGCTCGACGGCCGCGAAGCCTCGCCGCGGCGCCTTTTCGCGACCTACCACGAGGCGAAGGTCGACAAGCCCGCCGACGTCACACAAATCACCGCAGCGACCACCGAGCAACTCGGCGCCATGATCCGCGAAATTGTCGACATTGAAGGCCCCATTCACCGCGAGCTTCTGCAGACGCGCCTCAAGAACATCTGGGACTTGCGCGCCCGCACCAAGGCCGTGCAGGACACCGTGGCCAAGGCCATTCAATGGACGCACGAGCAAGGCCACGTCCGCCTCGAAGAACCCTACCTCTGGCCGGTCAACCGCAACCGCGTACGGCCGCGCATCCCGGCCGACGGGGCCACACCGCGCGACATTGCGCACATCCCCGAAGAAGAGCTCGAAGGGCTGCTGATCGAGATTGTCCGCGCCGCGATGAGCCTGCCAGCCGACGAGTTGGTTACCAGTGCCGCGCAAACGTTAGGCTTCGCCCGCGCCGGCTCGAAAATCCGCAAGCGCCTCGACGAAGTCCTCGTCGCCATCCTCGAGCAAGGCAAGCTCACGCGCACCAAGACCGGCGCACTCGTCATCCCGAGCGCCCCCGCATTCGCGCCCAGCTCCAACGAAGACGAGAGCGAATGACAAGGGGGGACGGTTGCTCGTTGTTTGGTGGTCGGGGTGGGGAAAGATGCTAGGATGCGTCGCGATCCCTCGACAAACCATGAGGCGTTGACCCTGTCCCCACTGCCACTGTAAGTCCATGGCCGCCGACGATGCGCCGCCGGCACCTTCCCAGCGTGTCGAAAACCTGACGGTCTTCATGATCGTGCACAACGAACGGGCAAACTTGCCGCGCTGCCTCGATTCGTGTGCCTTTGCCGGTCGCGTCGTCGTCGTCGACTCCGGCTCCACCGACGGCAGCGTGGAGTATGCTCGCGCTCGCGGCGCATACGTCGAGCGGCACACCGACTGGCCGGGCTTCGGCGCACAAAAGAACCGCGCGCTGGATCTTTGCGAGACGCCGTGGGTGCTCAATATCGACGCCGACGAGTGGATTGACGAGGCGTTGCGCGAGGAGATCACGCGGATTGTGCGCGGCGAGATTCCGGGCGCGCCGGCGGCGGCGTACCGGGTGAAGCGGCGCTGCTACTTCGATGGGCGACTCATCAAGTGCTGCCGCTGGTGGCCGCATCCGGTGGTGCGACTGTTTCAGCGCTCGCGCGGCCGCTATCGCGACCAGCGCGTGCACGAGTCACTGGCCATTGACGGCGACGTCGCCTCCATGGAGGCACCGCTCAATCATGAGCCGTACACAGATTATCTGCACCTTGTGCGCAAGAACATCGCGTATGCGCGGGCCGGCGCCGAGCAGATGGTGCGCGACGGCCGCCGGGTACGCGGGTCGCAAGTCTTGAGCCGCGGGGTGCTGCGCTTTCTGCGCGACATGTTCGTCAAGGGGGGCATCTTCTACGGCGCCACGGGCTTCGCCATCGCCGCCGCTCAAGGATTCGGCGTGCACGCGAAGTACACCATGGTTTGGTTCGACCAGCGCCGCGTGGCCCGCGGCAAGCCGAGCCGCCTGCGCCCCAGCGAGGTGCCGCCGGCGCAAGAGTACGACTGAGCAATCAAGCCCACGGCCTACGCCCGTGGGTCGTACCCCAATACCGACCTCGCCCCACGAGCGGTGCCCGTAAGCCTCGCTGCGACAATCTCCACAACCTGGAGGAACACGCGGTCGATCGGTTGGTCGCGTGCCCTTGCACGCCGATTTGGGCAGTGGTATCGTGCGCCTCCTATCGCGCCGTCAATCGTCGTCGGCTAGCGGCCGCTTGCGGGCGGAGCGGACGGCGCGGCAACGGGCGTAACGCAACGATACGCGTGGACTCTGTGAGCTCAACCCTGGCACAATGACCGGGGACGCCGGGTTTTTTTCCTCCGGCTCGGGCCACCATGGGCTTGCCACGCGGTGGGCACCTCGCTCGGTGCGACACCCACCGCCGGCCCACGGATGCCGCCCGAGTAGTCGCACGCGCCCGCGAGGCGAGACCGGCAAGGAAACGGCCAGCCTAGCGTTCCCATTTCGCCCTTCGAGGACCGAGGAGAGATACATGGCCGAAACGGCTACCGCGGAAAACCAGCAAACCGAAGAACAGCAGCAACCGCAGGGAGGCATCAAGCTACCCGACGACATCATCCGGCAACTGATCGAAGCCGGGGTCCACTTCGGACACCGCTCCAGTCGCTGGAACCCGAAGATGGCACGCTACATCTTCGCGAAGCGCAACCACATTCACATCATCGACCTGAAGCAGACGGTGCGCGGGCTCTTGCGCGCCATGAACTTCCTCGAAAAAGTCGCCGCCAGCGGCGGCGAGGTGCTCGTCGTCGGCACAAAGCGCCAGGCCCAGGAAGCGGTCCGCGAAGTCGCCGTCGGCTCCGGGATGAACTTCGTCACCGAACGCTGGCTCGGCGGTACCCTGACGAACAACCCGACGATTCGCCACCGTCTCAAGCGCCTCGACGAGTTGGAAGAACTCGAGCGCAGCGGCGTGCTCGCCAAATATTCGAAAAAGATGCAGGTGCGGCTCAAGCGCGAGCACGACAAGATCTTTCGCAACCTCGAAGGCATCCGCTACATGGAATCGCTGCCGACGGCGCTGATCATCGTCGACGCACGACGCGAGCAGATTGCACTCAAAGAGGCGGCCAAGCTCAAGATTCCCACCATTTCCCTGATCGACACCGACTCAAGCCCCGACCTCGTCGACATTCCCATCCCCGGCAACGACGACGCGACCCGCTCGATCCGTTTGCTGCTCGGCTTCCTCGGCGATGCCGTCGAACGAGGCCGCAAGGTCTACAAGACCCGCGTCGCCGCCCGCCTGAAAGAACAGCAGGAAGCGGCCCGCCAGGCAAAGCAGGCGGAGAAGCCGAAGCCGGCCGAGGCGCCGCAACTCGGCATTCAGCGCAAGGTCATCCAGCCGGTCGGCGGCGGCGAAGCCCCGAGCGAGGCCACCGAGACGGCCGAGGCCAGCGAAGGGGGGCAGTCGTAGCGGCGCCCGCACGAGCGGCGAAACCGCGAAATCAACCGCGTCCCGAAATGTCGCCGCCGTCTCACGAGTACCGAAACCGAAACGAACCCCGGACGAGCCAGCTCCGTTTGTCCGCTGCGTGGCGCCGGGAAACCCTAGCGAGGAACGACAAGGAAGAATCATGGCAGAGATTTCCGCCCAAATGGTGAAGGATCTGCGCGACCAAACCGGCGCAAAAATGATGACGTGCAAGAAGGCGCTTGAGGAAAACAAAGGCGACTTCGAGAAAGCCAAGGAATGGCTGCGTAAGAAGAACGAGGTCGACGCCGGCAAGAAACTTGGCCGCGAAACCAAGGAAGGGGCCATCGGCCAGTACGTCCACGCCGGCGGCAAGATCGCCGTGCTCACCGAAGTGCTTTGCGAGACCGACTTCGTCGCCCGCAACGAAGAGTTCCAGACCTTGCTCAAGGATCTCTGCATGCACATCGCGGCGGCCGCGCCCGAGTACTTGAGCCGCGAGGATATCCCCGAGGAAGTGCTCGAGCAGGAACGCAACATTGCCCGTGAACAAGTCACCGGCAAGCCGGAAAACGTCGTCGAGAAAATCGTCGAGGGCAAGATCGACAAATGGTGCGAGGAGCGCGTCCTCCTCGATCAAAAGTTCGTCAAGGACGACAAACTCTCCGTCAGCCAGGTGATCAAGCAAAAGGCCGGCAAGCTCGGCGAGAACCTGCAACTGACGCGCTTCATTCGTTGGGAACTCGGGCAAGACTAGCGAAGGTGGAGGACTCGTGATCGAGCGAGCCATGCTCAAGATCTCGGGGGAAGCCTTCGGTGCGGACGGCGCCAAAGGCCAAGGTCTCGATTCGACGGCGCTGGAAACGATCGCCGGCGAAATCCAGTCGGCCCACGAAGCCGGCACGCAGTTGTGCGTCGTCGTCGGCGGCGGCAACTTCATCCGCGGCGCCGAGATCCACTCCGCGGCGATTCACCGTGCCAGCGCCGACTACATGGGGATGCTCGCCACGGTGATGAACGCCATCGCCCTGCAGGAGGTGCTCGAGCACCACGGCGTCCCGGTGCGCATCCAAAGCTCGGTGCGCATCGACGCCGTCGCCGAGCCGTTCGTGCGCCGCCGCGCGATCGGCCACCTCAAGAAGGGCCGCGTGCTGATCCTCGCCGGCGGCACCGGCAAGCCCTACGT
>SKZP01000397.1 GCA_007127275.1 Planctomycetota bacterium | reverse complement strand
CTGATCGAGAACGCGCTCAAGAACGACGACGAACAGATTGAGCGGTTGATTCAATATATGCAGCACTTCATCGGCATCGGCTACCGCAATCTGCTCGCCATTTTGCTGTACGTCAACGAACCGGAGGCGCCGCGCGACGCGAAAGGGGTCGAGATCGTCCGGCGGACAAAACGCATCGGTCGAATCCAACCGTGGACGGTGGAATACTACCAAGTAGTGCTCGGCCGCGTGCTACCGCCGATCGAAGAAGCGGCGCCGGCGCTGCTGCCGCTGTATATGGTGCAGGAGCCGCCGACAGGGGATGCGCAGCAGCTGGAGCGCATCGAGTCGCTGCTTTCGACCAAGGTGGTACCGAAGCTCGAGCAGGTGAAGGCCGAAGGGGATCGCGGTTATCTAAACCAAGTCGCGGAGTATATAATCTGGGCGCTGGCCTCGCGCCACCGGCGTTTGGGTAAGCGAGCCATGGAGGTACTGATGGGAACGCTGAAACTGGACCTTAAGGATCACCCCTACTTCCTCGAAGGCCGCGAAGAAGGCCGTGAAAAGGGCCGCGAAGAAGGCCGTGAGAAGGGCCGCGAAGAAGGGCGCGAAGAGGGGCTCCGGAGTTCGTTGTTGCGGCTAGGTCGCCAGCGCTTTGGGGAACCGGGAGCGACGACGCTCGCGGCGGTGGAAGCAATCACAGATAAGGAGCAATTGGAGCGACTGCTTGACCGCGTACTCGTCGCCAATGACTGGCAAGAACTGCTCGGCAGCGAGTAGTCGCACGCTACGCCCCTACATGGACCGTGCCGAGCACGAGGGAAGTGGCCTTGTGCCACCGGCGTTTGGGCAAGCGAGCCATGAAAGTACAGATGGGTACTCCAAACCTGGACCTCAAGGATCACCCCTACTTCCTCGAAGGCCGTGAGAAAGGCCGCGAAGAAGGCCGTGAAGAAGGCCGTGAAGAAGGCCTTGAAGAAGGCCGTGAAGAAGGGCTTCGGAATTCGTTGCTGCGGCTAGGTCGCCAACGCTTTGGGGAGCCAGGAGCGACGACGCTCGCGGCGGTGGAGACAATCATTGGCGCGGAGAGGTTGGAGCGAGTGCTTGACCGCGTGCTCGTCGCCAACGACTGGCAAGAACTCCTCGGCAGCGAGTAGTTGCCGCGACGTTCGTACTTGCGCACTGGCGAGCATTCTAGACACCTGTCGCCTTGGCGTTGCCGCGTTGAATCGGAAGTGCGAACGCAAACCGGCGATTCCATCCATTTTCAAGTTTGCCGGTCCCTGCTATCACGGTGTGCCACCGCGCCCTACCGAGCACCTTGAGGAGAGCTACCGTGTCCGACGCACAGGCGGAGTCCTTTCATCCGGCCGGATTCGAGCAGCAGGTGCGGCCACGCGTCGAGTGGATCGACGAGTGGCTTTTGCGCTTGATGCCAGAGACGCACCCATTGCTCGAGGAGTTCGGCGAGGCCTGCCGCTACGCCCTTTCCGGGGGCGGCAAGCGACTGCGACCATTGCTTGTGCTGTGCACCTGCGAGGCGGCCGGCGGCGAGTTGGAGACGGCGCTGCCGCTCGCTTGTGCGTGGGAGTATATCCACACCTACTCGCTCGTGCACGACGACCTCCCGGCAATGGACGACGACGAGTTGCGCCGCGGCCGGCCGACGGTGCACGTCGCCTACGACGAACCGACCGCCATTCTCGTTGGTGACGCGCTGCTGACTCGCGCCTTCGGCATCCTCGCCGAGTACGCGCCCAGCGCCGAGCTTGCCCGCGACCTCACGCTCCGGCTTGCCGAGGCGGCCGGCGCGCGCGGCATGGTCGGGGGGCAGGCGGCGGACCTCAAGTATGCCGGCAAGTCGGTAAATGCCGAGGTGCTCGAGTTCATCCACCACCATAAGACCGGCGCCCTGTTGCACTCCGCGGTGCGCGGCGGCGCTCGCATAGCCGGGGCCAGCGGCGAGGTATACGCGGCACTCGACAAGTACGGCTACCACCTCGGCCTCGCGTTTCAGGTCATCGACGACATCTTGGACGTCACGGCCTCGACAAGCGACCTCGGAAAGAGTGCCGGCAAAGACTTGGATCAGGGCAAAATGACCTATCCGATTGTCCACGGCCTCGACGGTTCACGCGACATTGCCAAGCGCCTTGTCACCACCGCCATCGACGCGCTCGCTCCGCTGAAGCAAGGCGAAACGCTGACCGCACTCGCCCACTATGTACAGCACCGGCTGCGCTAAGGAGCTGTCAGAAGAACACGTCCGAATTTGAGTTGCTGCGCTCGACGGTGCTTCGTTGTTGTCGTATCCGCTGAGCCGGGGGCGAGAGTCCCCCGAGTCAACGGGTTCGTGAGCGCATGTAGACGTGGGGACTCTTGTTCCCCCGCTCCCCTTTTCTTCAGTCCTGCGTGAGAGCAACCAAGATAGGCGGACGAAGCGCACGTCTTTGGGACGGCATGTCTCCATGGCGGACATACGGAGGCCCATCGCGGCCGTCGGCGGGCGTGGGGAATCTACCAGCCATCGAGATTGAAACGGCATTTGGGCGGTAGCCCTTCGGATTTTCGGACGTGGGCACAATTCCGAACAGGTGCTCAGGATCAGAGTTTCTTGTTGCACCTTCGAACCCTCTCCACCAGCGGTATCCCGAACGGGACGCGTCGCCAGCGTTGACTTGGCCGCGCTGGGACGCTAGAGTTCGCGTGTCGTAATGAACCTGCGGTTGCGGTCGGGCAACCGACGGTGCCCTTTGATGGCCGCGCGCCCGGTACCCACGCAGGACATATGTTTCAGGTCCCATACATCTTGGACATACGCCCAAACGAAATAGGTGAGTATGCACGTCTCTGAGTTCGAGATCGCGCTACAAGACAACGACTATAGCGCGATCGAAAACATCTGGTTGTCCATTATCGAGAACCACCCCGAGGACGCCGAGCTGTTCCTCAAACTTGCGGAGAAGCTTGCCCAACGGGGTGAGCGACGGCGAGCCGCCACCCTGCTGCAACTTACGCTTGAGCCGTTGAGCAGCGCGGAAAAATACCACGACGCCTTTCGCATCCTGCAAGTTGCCGCCGAATACCATCCGAAGGAAAAGAAGCTGTGGGACGACCTGATGACGGTCGTCCCGCTTGCATTTGCGGACTTTCCCGAGATCGAGAAGATCCTCGAGGAAGGGCGCGAGCAGTATGCCGGCAAGGTTGAGGGCTTTCTCAACCACGTGAATTCCTTCACCTTTTTCAAGCCCGGCGACTGGGTCAAGCACGAGAAGGGCTGGGGCATCGGCAAGGTCTCCGCGGTCGAGCCGAGCAACCGCAAGCTTGTCGTCGACTTCCTCGACAAACCGGGACACCGCTTCGCCCTCGAGGCGGCCGGCAAGATGCTCGACAAGCTCGACCGGGACAGCCTCGATGTCTGGAAGGTCGAACGCCTGGAAGAGTTGCAACAGCTCGCCAAGGACAAGCCGCTCGAGGTTATCAAGATAGCCCTGCGCCCCGAGCGCACCCAGGAGTTGACGCAGCGCGAGATCAAGGCACGGCTCGTGCCGAGCGTGATGGACCAGAAGACCTGGTCGAAGTTCCTCACCGCGGTGAAAAAGGCCGCGCAAAAGGACGAGTACGTGCGGCTGGGCAACGGCCAGAACCCCACGTTCAAGCTGCTCGACAGCGCGGTCACTTTCGAGGAGGCGGCCACCGAGCGTTTTTCCACCCCCGGGACCTGGGAAGAGAAGCTCGAGCGCGCGCGCGACATCATTACCCAGGTCGCGGATCACGGTTACGACCCCAATCCGGTAGTCCCCGCCATTGCCGCGTATTTCCAGAAGCAGGTCGAGCAGGACGAGGACCGCGAGCACGCCTTTGGTCTCGCCGGTATCTTCGTGCTACGCGAAATCGACGCCCGGATCGGCGGCACCAAGGTCGACGGTTTTCCGGCGAGCATTCTTTCGCCGCAGGCGTACTTCGACGTCGCCGAGCCGAAGCGCTACATTGACCTGCTCACGCGGATTAACGTCGCCCGCTACCAGCGCGAGGGCTTGCAACTCGTGGCGACCTTCGCGCCACAATCCTGGGTGGAGACGCTGCGCCAGGCGCTGCTCTCCGAGGCCTCGGCCATGTGGGACGAAGCGCTCGCCCAGTGTGAAAAAACCGGGCACATGCAGGTCTACGAAGAGGTGGGCCAAGAGGTCACGATCGACCCGATGATCGCGCCGGATACCTTCCTTTGGTACGTGAGGCAAACCTACAACCGCACGCCCGAAGGGGAGAACACCGAGGAGCTCTACCACCTCTTCGACAAGGTGCTCACCCTGGCAAGCCGGCTCAATCACGCGCACAGCCGTGGCGACAAAACGGCGAAGCCCTCCCTGCAAAAGCTCAAGAACCTGCTCTCCGAGGACCGCAACGCGCTGCTGCGCCGCATCCTGCACGACCTGACGCCGGATAAGGCCACCCACCTTTACAAGCACATCGAAAGCTGCACCGCTCTCGGCAACAATCTGCCGCCCAAGCTGCGCCGCATGATCCGCAAGGAACATAAGGATGTCGAGCAGCCGGTGACGGAGATGGCCTACCAGATCGACGCGGCGATCACCGTGACGACGCTCGAAGGGCTACAAAAGCAACAGCGTCTCGCCAAGCAACTCAAAGACGAAATCGACGAGAACGCCAAGGCGATCGGGGCCGCGATCGAAATGGGGGACGTTTCGGAAAACGCGGAACTCGACGCGGCTCGCGAGAAGGAAGCGCGTTTGAAGGGGCGCCTTTCCGAGGTGCAGAAGCAGCTTTCCAACGTGCTGGTCCTCGAGCCCGAGTCGATCGACACCGACCGCGTGGTCCCCGGCACCCGCGTCACCTTCCGCGACGAGGAGCGCGACGACCCCGAGACGGTGACCATCCTCGGCCCGTGGGACGCCGATCACGAGCGCGGCATCATGTCCTACCGCGCGCCGATGGCCGAGGCGATGCTAGGCGCCCACGCTGGCGACGTCATCGTCCTCGCCGCGCAAGGCAACCGCCGCATCCGCATCGAGAAAATCGAAAACGCGCTGCTGGAAATGGCGGAAAAGAAGTAGCACGCCGCGCCGTGAGAGGCGTTGCCTAGTCAATTGCGTTCCTAAGGAAGGGCGGGAGCCGTCGGGCCCCGCCCCTCTTTTTGTTTCGGGAAGTTCGAGGATTGGGCGCTTGTCCACCGCGTCGAGGGGCGCCGTTCCTTGGCTTGTCACGCGTGGCTTGGGCCGGGTAGGTCGTCGCTGCTGATGATGCGACCGTCGTTGAAGCCGGCCTCGGTCATGTGCAACTGGCGCAGCAGAAAGGCACGGTCTTCGGGGAACTGCGTCAATTCGGTTTGGAAGCGCAAGAAACGCTCCAGCTCCTGGATCAAGCTGTCGTAGTCGGCGTAGCGGTGCTTGCGCTCGATCGCCATCATCTTGGTGACGATCGCGTTCACCGCCGTCGGAATGCGCGGCTCGTACTGGCGCACCTGGGGCACGGGGCTCGTTGCCATTGCGTGTAGCACCGTGGTGACGTTGCCCTTGGGCCACGGCAGCCGTCCCGTAAGCAGGCGAAAGCAGGTCGCACCGAGCGAGTAAACGTCGGCGCGCACGTCGAGGTCGCGGCGCTGCTGCAACTGCTCCGGCGCCATGTAGCTGACCGTGCCGAGCACGTCCCCTTGGTGGGTCAGCGGGGCGACGCCGCGCGCCCAGGCAAGCCCCAAGTCGAGCAATTTCACCCGGCCGTCGAAGGTGAGGAAGATGTTGCCCGGCTTGACGTCGCGGTGGATGACACCGATCTTCGTGGCGTGCCGCAGCGCCTGAGCGACTTCGGAGGCGAGCAGCATCACCTGCAGCGCCGGCAGCGGCCGCCCGAAGCGCGGCAACTTCGAAGCGACGCGTCCGTCGAGCAACTCGAAGACAATGTACGGCCAGCGCGCGGTCAAGTCGGCGTCGAGCAACTGGATGATGTTGTGGTGGTGCAGCGCCATTCCCAGTTGCCCCTCGCGCTCCAGACGGTGGATCAGCCGCTCGCGGCGGTCCTTGACCGTTTTTACTGCGACGTACTCGCCCCGCCGCGCCCGCGCAAGGAAGACGCGCCCCATCCCCCCTTTGCCGATTTCGCTGACCAGCAGGTACTTGCCGAGCTTCTCCCCCGGCTGCGGCTCGCGCGAGCCGTCGTTGACCGGCGCCTCGTGCTGGCCGGCCGGTGCCGGGGGCGCGTCGAGCGTTGAGCCGGGCACATCTTCGCCGCCGCCGACGGGAACCTCCCCCTTCCCCGGCTTCGCTTTCCGTGGATCGTCGCCCACGGCCCAATGATCCTGTGACGAGCCTGTCCCCATGCCCCCCCTCGCTTTCGAGCACGCACCGCGCCCCCCATCCTCTGCGCAACAACCCGGGAAGTTCAATTGGAAAGCCCGGTTTGGAGTTTTCGCCCTTGCCGCGAGACCGGCG
>SKZP01000198.1 GCA_007127275.1 Planctomycetota bacterium | reverse complement strand
AGGCGAGCATCCGCACTACGAGACCGTTGTCTCGCTTGGCGCCTCGTTGGAGGTGACGTTCGAGGCGGTACACAACGACGGCGGCGCCCCCTTCACGCTCGCGGTGCAAGGCGTCGACGGCTCCCAGAGCGCCGAAGCGGCGGGCTTCAACGAAGAGATCCCGCTGGAGGTGGAGGGAACCTACGAGGCCGAGGCGGTGCTGACCGGCGTCGCCACGAGCGTCGGCTCGGTGACGCTTCATGTGCGCGCCGAGGATGAGCAGGGGCTGTACGACGAGTTCTGGCTGACCGTGAAGACCGGCCCGGCGCGCATCCTCACTCTGGAGAGCAGCAAGGAGCGGGTGCCGGTAACCGAGGCGGTCGAGGTCTCCTGGACGCTCGAGGGGGAGCCCGAGTCGCTCAATTTTCGCCCCGGCGATGTCGACGTCACCGGCGAGTCCTCGACCATGCACATCCCCTTTTCCGGCGCGACGGCGCTGCCTTTGGATGCGCGCACCGTCTACCGCCTGGACGCGCACAACCCCGAATTCCCCGACGAGATGCTCGCCCCCGGGAGTCTCAACCATCCGCTGGCAGACGACGCGCGGTTTGGTGACGTGATTGTCCAGCCGGACGGAACGCGCATTGTCGTGGGTACGTTCGAGAACCAAGTGACCTTCGACCCCGGCGGCGCCGCGCAGCAACAACTGCTTTCCGGCGGCGGCACCGATGTCATGCTCGCCGCCTACGACGCCGACGACAGTTTCCTTTGGGCAAGGCACGTGCGCAGCGTCGGCGACGTCGACGTTGCGGGAGTGGCGGAGATGCCGGACGGCGGCTTCGTGATTGCCGGCACCTTCGGGGCTCCGACCACCTTGGATCCCGGCGGGCCGAATTCAACGCAAGTCATGCCGCTGGGCCTGCGCGACATTTATCTCGCCCGGTATGACCCCAACGGCAATCTGCAGTGGGTGCGGCACGACGGCGGCCCGGGCCGCGAGGCGGTCAACGGCGTCTCGACCCGTGTCGACGGGGAGATTTACCTCGCCGGTTCCTTCGAGCTCAGCGTCACTTTCGGAGAAGGCGAGTTTCGCGAACGGACGCTGACCGCCTCCTCGCTGCGCGACGCCTTCGTGGCCGCCTACAGCCCCGGCCGCGAATTGCGCTGGGTACGGCAGGTTAGCGGTACCGGCGAGGACGAGGCAACAGCGGTAACGGTTACACCGCATGGAGACATTGCCGTCGCCGGCTTTTTCGCCGAGACGGCGGCATTCGGCCCCGGCGAGGCGAACGAAACGGAGCTGACCAGCGAGCAAGGCAAGGACTTGTTTCTCGCCATGTACTCGCCGCGAGGAAACCTCGATTGGGTCCGCCACGTCGTTGCGCAGGACGAGGCCTACGCCGCGGATCTGGTCGCGTTGCGCACGGGAAGCATCGGCTTGGTCGGCCACCACCATGGCGAGACCACCTTCGGCGCCGGGCAGCGGAATGAAGCCTCGCTCGCAGGGGGTGAGGAGGCGGACGGCTTCGTGGCGCTGTACTCGCAACTCGGCGCCCTGCTGTGGACGAAAGGCTTTACGGGTCCCGGGCGCATTACCGCAAGCGCCATTGGTCGGGAGCCGGATGACCGCGCCTTGCATGTCGCCGGAACCTTCCGCGAGTCGCTGCTCGCCGGGCAGGGGGAAGCGCGCGAAACCGAGCTTGTCGCCGTGGCGGAAACCGACGCGTTCGTGCTGCGTTTCGACAGCATCGACGGCAGTCTCTTGAGCGCGCTGGCCACGAACGGCTCCAGCGTTACCGAGGTGCACGGCATCGCGGTGAGCGAGGCAAGCGAGTCGTGGCTGGCCGGGCGGCGCAATGCGCGACCGTCGCTGCGCCAAGTCGACCCGGTGAACTTCCGCACCCACGTCGTGCGCCCGGTGGATTGGGGGCGCATCATTTCCGACGGCGGCCCGAACACCGACACGGTACGCGGCATTTCCGCGCTGCCCGACGGCTCCTATGCCGTGGTCGGGCAATTCTCCGGCACCATCACCTTCGGGGACGGGGAGCCGGGGCAGACGACGCTGACCTCGCAAGGGGACTCGGATATCTTCGTCGCCCGTTACAACCTCGACAGCACGCTCGACTGGGTGACCTCCGTGGCCAGCAACGCCGACTTCGACCGCGCGCGCGGCGTCGAGATACTCTCGACCGGGGAGGTCGTCGTTGCCGGATATGTCGGCGCCGACGCAACCTTCGGCACGGGCGAGCCGAACGAGACGGTGATGACTCACGAGGGGGGCGCCTCGGCCTTCGTCGCGCTGTATGCGCCGGACGGAACCTTTCAGTGGGTGCGTCCAATGACCGGCCCCGGCCAGAACATTCAGGAACGGATGACGCTGCGCTCCGATGACAGCTTCGTGGTGACCGGGTCGTTCACCCAAACCATGACGCTCGGCGAAGGGGAACCGAACGAGACAACCCTCGCCGCGCAGTCCCCGTCCTTCCACGACATCTATATTGCCTGCTACGACTCCGACGGAACGCTGCTGTGGGCGCGCAGTGTCCACGGCGAAAACGGTTTCCTGGACTGGGCCTTCGGCGTCGAAGCGCTTTCCGACGACTCGGTGGTGATGACCGGACAGTTCATGGCCACGGCCACCTTTGGCTCGGGCGAGTTGAACGAGACCGAACTGACCAGTGATGGCGGCCTGGACATCTTCATTGCTCGCCTGAATACCGACGGCAACCTGATGTGGGCGCGTCGCGCCGGCGGCACCGAGTCCTGCTCCGGCATTGCGCTGACCTTGTTGCGCGACGGCGACTTGGCCGTCGCGGGGCTGATCCGCGGCACGGCCACCTTCGGCGAGCCGGGCAACCAGGTCCAACTTACGAGCGCCGGCGGCCAGGACGTCTTTGTGGCCCGCTACACAATCGACGGCACCTTCGTCTGGGCAAAGCGCGCCGGCGGGTCCGGGCGCGTCGCCGTCGCCGAGGTCGTCTCCCGCCCGGAGGGGGATCTGGTTCTTCACGGATCCTTCGAAGGGGCGGCGACCTTCGGGCCCGGCGAAGCGAACGAGAAGACGTTCACCGCCATGGATGCCAGTGACGTCTTTCTCGCCAACCTCAACCCGGAAACCGGCGAGCTGCGCTGGGCGCGTCACGGAGGCGGCCCCGGCGAAGACAACGGCATGACACTCGCCGCGCTCGTCGACGGTAGTCTGTTCGTCGGCGGGTACTTCTCGCAGGAGATCACCTTCGGAGTGAACGAGCCGAACGAAACCACCTTCATTGCCAACGGCGACGACGACTTCTACCTCGCCCGCTACTTCCCCGAGTGACGGCGAGCGTGAACAGGCACCCGTGAGAAACTCACCGACAAGTTCGCTCCATGTGCGTTCCATGTCCGTGAGGAGGTTGCGCAAGGTCGAGGCGCCCGTAACGGGGGCGAAGCCCGTGGGCTTGAATGAACGACCGTTCCACCGTTTGGAGTTGCACGGGTGCGCGGGCTTGTTCGGGCTACCTCGGGTTGCTATCTGAGCGGACGGGCTGTGAACGTGCACTGGTTTGCGAGGAGTGAGGATGAGCGTATCAACAGCGACGCGTAACTCCGGCAAGCGAGACCGGCGGAACGTGGGCAAGTCGTTGGACGCCTTGCTCATCATTGGCGCGAGCGTCGGTATTATCGTGATGGGCTTCGCCTGGGCAGGTGTTCAGCACGACAAGAAATGGGCAGAGGCGCGGCAAGTGCTCGTCGCAACGCATGCCGAGATTGAACGCCGGCTCATGGCGGACCGCGAAGAATGGGAGGCCATGCAGCGCCGCCGCATTCGCCAACTGGAGGCGGAAGAGCCCGACGGCACCGACGCCGAGGAGATGCGCACCTGGCGCGAAGAGCTGCAAGCCGAGCGCGAGCGCTCCTACACCCGCGACGTGCGGCGCGTGCTCGACGTGCGAAACGGAGACCGGATTCTCTTGTCGTTGCAGTGGCAGGGGACGCTGCGCTACTTCCGTAGAGGGGACTTTTACATCTACGCCGGGGGGAACCGGCCGTCCGAGGAGAGTGAGCAGGCCTACTTCATCGAGGTCGTCGCCGAGCCCGGCGCGTACGGCGACGACGAAGAGATTCTGGATACCCCGGACGGGGTGCTGCGCATCTATTCCGACGGGTCCATCGAGGGGCCCCTGCCGCTTTCCGAGACGACCGACCCCGAAGAGGACGACTAACCCTGGTGACGAGGAGCGGCGCGTGAACTGCTGGCACTGTGACCGACCGGCGCACGGCGCGTGCTTCTTCTGCGGCCGCGCCGTGTGCAAGGAGCACTACCGCTCCATGCCCGGCGTGCTCGAGACCTTTCGTGACCGGCTCGGAACGCTTCGCGGCCTCGTCGTCGACACGGTGCTCTGGTGCGGCGTATGCGCACCGAAGCGGTACCCGGTCAGCCTCGACGCCGTCGACCCCGCACCACCCGGAGAGTCGACCGAGGACGGCGAGGCGAGCGACGACGACGCAGCACGTTGAGCGCAGTCGTGCTCCTTCGCCAGTGTTTCCACCGGCTCCACAGAGTCGCACACCTCCTTCGACCGACGAACGTGCCGCGCGCGCAGCACCCGCAAACCCCCCTTTTTATTTTGCGGCGAACGACAACGTCGGCACCGGCATTGACTGATCATGCGCGCTTTTTATCCTGCCCGCATGCTCATGCAGCAGAGGTTGCGCCCCCTCGGTGCCCCACGCATGGATTCGCAATACCCTCGACAACAGGCAATCCGCGACATCCTCACCAACGAGGAGATTCACAGCCAGCCCGAGCTACTGGTGCGACTGGCGCAACGTGGCATCAAGGTCACACAGTCGAGTATCTCGAGGGATCTGCGGCAGCTCCGGGTCGCCAAGGTGGACGGGCGCTATGTGCTGCCCGAGGCACTAGCCGAGAGTGTCAGCAAACAGGCAAGGACGAGCGAGAGTGACGGCATGGTCGACCCCCCGGTGGCAATGGAGTCGAGCTCGGCAGTCGAAACCTTGCGAGGCCTCGTGCTCGAGATGAAGGCCGCCGGGCCGCACTTGCTCGTCGTGAACACGCCGGTGGGCGCGGCGCAAATTGTCGGCGTGTCGCTCGACGGAGCCGGTTGGCACGAGATTGTCGGAACGCTCGCCGGCGACGACACGGTCTTCATTGCAACACCGTCACAGCGCGCGCAAATCCGGCTGCGGCGCCGTCTCGAAGTACTGATGTCACCACGCCCATGAATGAGGGCTGGCACCCTGCGCTCCCCTTGAGTCCTGAAAACTTGATGGCATTCGGAGGGCGCCCCGTGGCTTTGGCCGCGACGCGTCACCCATGGATGCCATGGTGACGGCCGACGACGGGAGCGCCACGGTTGTGCAACTGGGCCACTCGGCCGACAAGACGTATGCAAGTTTCTTTGCGCCCCCGTGCCGATTTTGGGTGGGTTCATGCGAACGTTTGTGCTACGCTTAAGGCTACGCTTCGGTATTCATGCTCCGGCTTCTGCTCGGGGCCGCGGCGTCCATGCCGCGCGGCGTCCCCTGCCGCATGGATCGTTGGTTGCTTCCCGCCACGGGTCGTCCGGCCCTATGGCTCTTGCCTGTGTGTCTCTCTCCCTCTCCGTTCAAGGAGGCGTTCGATGAAGTGTGTGCCCCGTAGCTCGACGTTGGCGATCATGGTGGCGTGCGTCGTATGGCTGGCGATGCCGATGGTGCAGGCACAGGCGGCCGAGTCGCAGGTCGACGAGGCGGAAGCGAGTGCTGCGTCCTCGGTCACTCTTACTGCGCCGTTCTCCACGGAAAGCAGCGACGACATTGGCTTCGTCGAGCCCGAAGCGGAGCGGCCGCGCATCAGCCGCGACGTCCCGTGGCTGGACCAGGAACAGCTCTACTACTATGAGGAGCGCTCGAACTACTGGAACTCCTTCTTCCGCGGCGGACGCGGCCAGATTACCGCCACGGCGCTCGAGTACGTCACCTACGACTACAACAACCGCGACGACACCAACGACGAAGGCGTCATTCGTGAGTTCCACCACATGCTGCACCTCGCCGGCACGCCGTATCCCAGCGTGCGCCTCTTTGCCGGTGCCGGCATCAATACGATGCAGATCGACCGGGGCGACGACGGCCAGGACAAGTTCTTCAATTACACCGGCCTGACCTTCGACATTGGCCTCGAAATTGGCCTCTCGCTCGGCGAACGCTTCGTCTTGGAGATCGGCGCGCGCTACCGCCAGTACCAATCCGAGCGCGGCATGGACTCCGACGACTACCAGCACGTCTTTGCGCAGTGGTATCGCGTACAAGGGGTGCTCTCCGTGGAAATTCTCGGGCAACGCAAGGGCGCGAGTTGGAGTATGTACGTAGGTGGCAGCACGAACCTGGTCACCCAATCCTGGCACTTCCTCGACGGGCGCAACAAGGTCACTCCGAACAACAGTGGCTCGCTGCAAAACGGGCCGTCGCGCTACGACGTCATTGTGGGCACGAACCTT
>SKZP01000669.1 GCA_007127275.1 Planctomycetota bacterium | reverse complement strand
CGCGAGCGCCACGACGTGCACCCCGCCGCGCCGTTGCGGGTGCTCGTTGCCGGTGACGGACTGCGCGTCGCGCAGGATTGGTTGCGCGAGACCGACGAGACCGTGGGTCATTTGGTGCTCGTGCAGCCGCATACCGAGCGCGAACGTCCCATCCGCCCCTCCGACAGGTCCCGCCCTCGGGACGGGCGCGAAGGTCCGCACGCCGGGCGAGGAGGAGCGCCGCCGGTGGACGTGTTCTTTGCCGCCGCGGCGCAGCCGTTGCTCGAGCAACAGCGGCGCTCGCTTCGCCCCGTCCTCGGTGGATGGCGCCGCCATGCGCGCTACCATGCGAACCTGCCGTTCGCCGGTAACCTCGAAGACCGTTTCGCCGTGGTGCGGCAAACGCTCGACGGCGTGCGCGTGCACGACGCGCTGGACCTTGCCGAGCCGTCGCAGGAGGAGTTGCTGCGCGAGTTGCTCGAATACGACGTCGTCGTCCTCGGTGAGACGCACGACAACACCGCGTTTCAGGACTGGGGCGCGCACCTCTTCGCCGAGCTCGTCGACGCAGCCCAACAAGCGGGACGGCCGGTGGCGCTTTCGCTCGAGATGTTCGAGCGGGACGTGCAGGAAACGTTGGACCGGTACTTGGCCGGCGAGATCGACGAAGAAGCCTTCCTTTCGCACTCGCGGCCGTGGGGGAACTACCGCACCGGCTACCGCGGCTTTGTCGAGCGGGCCCGGGAGGCGGACGTCGAGGTGATTGCCGCCAACGTGCCCCGGCGCATTGCCTCGCGAATTGCCCGCGAAGGGCGCGAGGCGCTGGAGCAGCTGGACAAGCAGGAGCGCGCCTACGCGGCGAAGGAACTCAACGACGGCCCCGGAGAATATCGCGACCGCTTCTTCGAGATCATGCGACAGTTCTCCGACGGCCACGGACCCGAATCAAACGACGGCGATGAGATGGACGAGGAGCAGTCCGCCCATCTCGAACGGATGTTCTCGGCACAAGCGATCAAGGACGACACCATGGCCGAGGCCATCGCCGAGTTTCTCGCAAAGCACTCCCACACCGAAGAAACGGACGCCGAGGCGCCGCGGCCCCTGGTGGTACACCTCAACGGCCGCTTCCACAGCGACTACCGTCTCGGCGTCGTGGAGCGCCTCGAGCAACGCAAGCCGGACACGCAGATGTTGACGTTCACCTGCGCGCCGCTGGCAAGCTGGGACGACTACGACCCGGAGGGAATCGAACCCGGCGTCGCGGATTACGTGGTCTTTGCACCGGCGCCACGCGCGCGCCGCTGAGCCGTCGGCGGGTGTGCAGCCGGCTTATGTTGGCCCACAAAATCAACCACCCGCGCATTGAGATCCGTAACTTCAAGCCCACGGGCCGCGGCCCGTGGGTCGGATCCTGTTTGCGCCCCCGACCGACGGGCGAAGCCCGTGGGCTTGTAAGTCACCTGCACACCCACCCGCTGGTAGTCTGTGCATCGCCGGGCCGAGCACCGGATTTTCCTCCGGGAAGCGGTCGAACGAAAAGACCGCCTCGTCGCAGTCGCAGGTAATTGGCGACCGTCTTCACTTGTTCCGTCGGCGTCCTTGTACGTTTCAGGAAACTCGTCGTCGGCATTTCGGGGGCGGCGCCGGGTTTATGCAGGCGCGAGTTGCCCGTTTAGTCGGACGGCTCCAGCTGGAGTTCGAGCGGTTTGGGCGCCGCCGGCCCGGGGACGACAGTGACCGTTCGCTCCTGATAGCCGGAGGCGCTTACTGTCAGGCTGTACTCGACTCCCGCCTCTAGCTGCAACAACTCAAGCGTCTCAACGAAGTTGCCGCCGACGCTGCTTGTACGAATCTCCTCGACGCAGGTCGCTCGGACGGAGACGCGACTGGGCGTGGACGCGGCGTTTCTCGCTTGAGCGTGGACGCGTACCGGCAACGAAACGGCTTTCGTCGTGTTCAACGTGACCGTCTGCCGTTCGCCGGGCTGCACCTCGAGGCGGACCGCCTTGCCGCGCACGAAGCGCGGATCAACGACGGTTACTGCGTAGCTGCCTTCGTAGAGGGGGGTCAGTTCCGTGCCGTCGGCGGAAACTGGCAGCTCGCGGGGAATCACCACCCCCCCTTGCGTAAGCTGGGATATCCGCACCCGAACCGCGTCCAACGGCTCGTCGGTGCTTCGTTCGTGTACCGAGATTCGAAGGGTGCTCGGGCGCGACACGTCCGGCATGTGCGCCTCGAGTTCGCGGGGGCCCCTTCGGACGAGCGGGACAAGCAGCTCGGCGTCATCATGGTACAGGCGAACAACGACCGGCACCCCGCCGTGCTGCTCGGATGCGAAGTCAATCCGTCCCCGTGAATCCGTCGTTTTGGAAGCCAAGAGTTGAAAGGTGCGCTGGCCTTGTGTCCTGCGAATCCTGCCGAGCTCGACTTGTTCATTCGAGTACGGTGTTTCGTGGTGCGTGAGAATGGTGATGCGGTGAGGCTCTTGCTGCGGGTCTTGCAGATCTTGCGTCACGGTTTCGCCACCACGCACCTCGACCTCGACGCTCGGGCCTTGGGTAAGGTTCGGCTTCTGTCCGCGGAGGCGGTACGTACCCGGAGGTACATCGTCGAAGACAAACCGTCCGTCGCTGTCGGTCCGCTTAACCTTGACGTCGTTTCGGTCGTCGACGCACATCAAACTGACAATGCGCCCTGGCGCGACCTCGCCCGCCGCGTCGCGGTATATGCCGACAACTTCTGCAAACTCGCGTATGTCAATGCGGACGCGAAGCGGTTGAGCGGCGTCGACGGCCTCGGTGGCCACGTCGATCATGCGCGTCGCGGCCGGGCTCGAATCCTCGTTCAAGACCCGGATCCGAATGCGCTCGGCACTGATTTCGTCGAATGTCGCCACGCCGCTGCGATCCGTCCTTGCGAAGACCATATGAAACGGGATCCTGTTCGGTCCTACGTCGCGTATGGCTTCAACGGTGACTCGCGCTCCCTCAACGGGCACGTCGCCTTCGGTTACGACCACCTCTGCCGAGACGGCACGTTCCAGGTACAGATCTCCCAGCCTGTGAGTGTCACCGTCGCGAATCTCGAAGGTGCGCTCGACCCAGCGATACCCCTCGGCGCGAAGCATGAATCGCACGGGGCCCGTCGGCACCTCCTTCACCGTAAAGGATCCGTCCGGATGTAGCTCAAGGGGCGTGGCGTCGCGGAAGGTCAACCGGCTAGGCCTCGCTGGGTCGGTGAACGCAACGTCGCAAGGAACGGAAATCCCCTGTTCGGTTTGGGCGTCGAGCAACCGCCCGGTAACCCTGCCGGGGCGGCCGAGAAAGACGTCGATGCGTGCCTTGTTGTCGTTGACGACGCGTAGCGTCTTGAGGGCACGGTGTCGCGTAAAGCCGGCGGCCCGCACCGAGAGTGTCCCGTCGAGGAAGGTAACGTCGCGCAATGTGGCCTCGCCGAGCGCGTCGGTCTGCCCGGCGAACGCATCCGGTTGGGCCGCGGGGTCGTCATGGATGTTTCCACCTGGGGTGAAGGCGACTTCCGCATCTACAATGGCGCGCTGCTGGAGATCCGTGACGGTCACGATCAGCGTGATCGCCGGGGCCAAGGTAACCTCGATGGTGGTCGCTTCCCCCGCAACGACTTGGAGACCGTCCACTTGTTGCTCGAGGTACCCCGGGGCCTCGACGGTAATCGAGGCAGTCCCCTCGCGTATGCCACCCAACCGAAAGGTGCCTCGGGCGTTGCTGCGCGCCTCGCGACCGCCTTCGTCGATCAGCGTGTTTCTCGGACGCACGGTATGGTCCGAGCCTTGTCTGGTTACGCTCCTGCCTCCTGGGCGTATACGCGCGCCCACCACCGGGTTGCCTCGCTCGTCGACGACGTGGCCCTCGACAGTACCGCCGAGCGGCACGGGAATGTCGCCGACGTCCGTCACCTCGCCGACCGTTGGGCGCACAACCGGCGATGCCGCCTCCGCATATGGGGGTGGAGGCACCGTCACCACGGCGACCGTCGTATGGCTACGAATCGCGTCGATCTCGAACGTGCCCGCTTCGTCGGTTACCGTACTCACCCCATCCAGGATTCCCGGCATCGCCGTGTGACTGCGAAACAACGGATTTTCCTCGGGGCTGGCCATCACCAACATGACCGTCGCGCTGGCCACGGGCTCCTCCGCTTCGTTGACGACGCGTCCCCGAACGAGCTGCTCCGGCTGCGTCGTCTCCTCAAGCGCCCCCTCGCTTGGCCGCTCCACCTGCGCCGGCGCCTCCTGTGCCGCCGAATCCGTCTCCTCCTCGCCTTCTGGCTCGGCGACCGGCTCTTTCCTCTCTCGCTCGGCGTCCGGCGTCGCACCAGCGGCGTCTCGCTCCTCGAAGGGCGCCTCTTCCGAGGACGCTTGCCGGGCTTGCGAATCACTCGGTGGAGTCGCGGGATCCGGCCCGGTTGGCGAGTCGCCAAGCAAGAGGAATCCAATGACAAGCGACGCGACCACGGCGACGCCGGCAACAATACCGCTGGACGTGGCAATCTTCGACGAGGCCATAACCAAGAAGCCTTTCATGCAGAGGAGGCCTGCCAAGCCGGCAAGCGTCGACGTGCTGAGTGTTACGGTTGTGGAGAAGTCTGCGGGGACGGCGCCGAGGGTGACAAGGCGCTCGGCGAGGAGGGCTCCGCTCGGCACCGCCACCCCCGGCATTTCGACGCCGTAGCGCTTGCGCAACGCCCGCAGGGCACGGCGCTCACGCGACTTTACCGTGCCTAGGGGTAGGCCAAGCTCGTCGGCTGTCTCTTGTTGCGTACGGCCGAGTCCGAAGCGCGTAATCAGGATGTCCCGTTCGCGCGCCGGCAACGTCAGCACGAGCTCCCAGGCCTCACCGGCCACGGCGATCTGCACCGGATCAGAAGCCGCCGCCGGGGGTGCCTCTTCGCCTGGTTGCGACGAAGCCGCCCGTTCGATGTGCAACCGCCTGGCGCGCGCACGCCGTTGGTTGAGTGCAAGTTTCACGAGAATTCCCATGCAATACGGTGATGGCCGGTCGGACGGCTCCCCGACGAGGCCCGACTCGTCGCGGCGTTGCCAGTAGGTGAGCAGGGCCGCCTGGACCACGTCGTCCGCGGCCGCCTCGTCGCCGAGAATGGCAAGCGCCCGACGAAACAAGGTTCCGCGCCAGGCGAACATCAGCCGCCCCAGCCCGTCCCCCTGGGGGGTTGCTGGCGACGCCGGTTCTTCGCCTGGCGTTTGGTCGTGTGGCGCCCGGTTGTCGCTCAAGGAACATCTCCTGCCTGGACGTTCGGTGTTCGACGCGTCTCTCAATCCTTTATGGCGTGACCCGCACCGGTTGGATTTGAAAATTACGCGAAAGCATTCGAAAAAACGACTTGAACATACGTGCACAGTCCCCGAGCGAGACGCACGTTCACGCCAAGGGTTCCCTTTTCCAATGACCCTGAGGGGCTGTCAGAAAATACCTTCCGGAGTGGAGCACCTGCGCTCGGCTCTGCTTCGTTGTCGTTGGTTGCGCGGCTCAACGTGACTCGTCACGCCTGGCTGCTCACCTTCCTTCGCCTTGCATAGCCTTCGCTCGTGACGCTCAACGTTCGGAAGGTGTTGCCTGTCAGCTCCTTACGACCCTTGGTTAGCGCCAGGCTCGAGTAGCAGAAGCGTTTGGCCCGCTTGAACCTCGCCGCCGTCGTCGAGCAGGATGCGTCGCACCGTGGCTGGACCGGGGCCGTCGTAGGTGACTTGGTTAAACACCTTCATCACCTCGACGAGACCGACGACGGTGCCGGGCTGGATCTCGGCACCGACTTCCACGTAGGGCGGCGCCTCGGGGCTCGGACGGCGGTAAAAAGTGCCGACGGTACTGGCGCGAACGGCCACGAGACCGTTGGTTTTGTCTCCGGCGCTTGCGGCGACGGCGGCCCTTGCTTCGGGGTCCGCGGCTACCTCGTTCGAGCCCTCGCTTGCCTCGCTTGCCGGCACAAGGTCGAACAGCGGCGCGCCGTAGGCAACCGGCTCGACGCGGTCGCCGGGTCGCGGATGCGCCAAGTGGCCACGCGCCCCCTCGGGCAACACAAGCGCGTACCGCCGCGTCAGCACCCGCAGGTAGCCGGCGACCGCGCCCGGCACAAGCAGGCTGCCCACCGGCGCAAGCCCCTCGACAAGCCCGAGAGCCGGCGCGCACACCACCTTCTTCGAGGCATCCTCACCGTCGCTCGCTCGCACAAGCGCCGGCAACAACGAACGCGTTTCCACGGCAGTCGCTCCCTCCCCACCAAGACCACGGGATTCGCCCGTTGGTCGCTCAACGCAAGTGGGCCGCGACGGCGGACCCACGCACGCTCCGCACATTACTGTCGCCACGCGGCGAGCCAAGTTTCACGAATCCCAAACGGCGAGCGGTTTGGCAAGTCCCGCAACATCCTACACGTCGGCGCCTTCGCCCAATCCACCCTCACGCTGGAGACCGCCAGCCGGACCGGCAAGGT
>SKZP01000602.1 GCA_007127275.1 Planctomycetota bacterium | reverse complement strand
GCAGTTCGTCGAGGCCCTCGGCGTGCAGGTATAGCTTGTTGAAGTTGTTGTCGGGTTGCATGAAATCGCCGACCGAGATGGCGATTTCGTCGCCGCTGGGCAGCATGTAGCGGCCGGTTTGTGGATTGATTGGATGTGCGAGGTCGACTACGAGTCCTGGGAGAAACTCGCTTTGGCCGCCGAGGAAGTTTCCGTTGGAGTCGAACTGCGAGATCGAGACTTCGCTCGTCGATGCCGCGGCGCGGCGATCCTGGGTGGTACGCCAGCCGTCGTAGACATGATGATCGACGACATCGGCCACATCAAACACGGCTCCACCCGACGCCCATTGCAGAACTACCGTTTCCTCGTCTATCTCTGTCGCCGTCACAACCCGGCGGCCCAGCGCATCATAGCGATAGTGCTCCGCATCTTCGCCGACATCGACACGGTGCACCTGGTTGAGTGCGGTCCAGTCGAAGTCGGCGGTTTCCTGGTTGTAGGCGCCGACCGGCGGTACGACGGGGCCTTGCGTCAGGTTGCCGTTGCGGTCGTGCTGCGGCGCGCCGAAGTTGCTGATGTTCGTGTACGAGTTGTCGTCGTCGACGTCGTAGTGCGCCTGCTGCCGCGGCCAGAGTTGGAACGGATCTTGGGCGTCCATCCCCTCGTCGCCTTCTACACCAGCGCGGTTGAAGTTCGAGTCGTACACGTAGGTATCCTCCGGCGCCGGCGGGCTCGAGCCGTCGAGGTGCGAGCGGAAGAAGACACCGGTGAGCTGGTCGAGGTCGTCGTGCATGAAGTGGTCGTAGCGGGACTCGTCGTGCTCCCACTTCTCGTAAAGCGGCACATCGATGTCATTGTAGTCGTACTGGAAGCCGGCGACCAGGGGGCCGTTGTCGGCGTCGCGTCAGTCCCTGTTGGTGAGGCGGCCTTGTCGCCGCTGATTCGGGGCAGTCCCTTCCGATGGGATGGCTATTCGCATCGCAAACTAAAGCGTGAACGGGGCGGAGCCGATACCGACCGCGAGGAAGTGTTCTCCGTCGCTGCCGGAATCGACACGTTCATGCCGACGCCTTCCATTGCATACAATCCTGCTGCGTCCGTGGATGGCAGGGGCGATCCTTTCCCTTTGCCGGAGGTGGAGGAGTTTCTCGACTACTTGGCGAGCGAATGCGGTTTGAGCCGGCTAACGCTCGCTGCCTATGCCGCCGACCTTGCAGTGCTGGGGCGCTATCTGGCCGAGACGCACGAGACGGAGCTGCCCTTGGCGACGACGGCACAGTTGCGCGGGTTCTTGCATGCGCAGAGCGACGACTCGCAGCACGCGGCGCGCACGGTGGACCGCCGGCGGGTGACGCTGCGCTTGTTTTACGGCTTCTTGCTTGCTGATGGCTACCGGGACGAGAATCCGGCGGCGGAGTTGCGCGGGCCGAAGCTGCCGCGCTCGTTGCCGGGGGTGCTGCGGGAGGAGCAGATTGCCGCGTTGCTCGCCGCGCCGCAGCAAACGACCTCGCAAGGGCCGTTGCGGCTGCGCGACGCGGCGCTGTTGCAAACGCTCTACGCCAGCGGCGCCCGGATCAGCGAGGTGCTCTCGCTTGAGATGGCGGCGCTCTCGCTGGAGGAGGGCCGCGGCCGTGTGATGGGTAAGCACAACCGCGAGCGAATCATCCGGCTTGCACCGCCGGCGGTGGCAGCCCTTCAGGAGTGGCTCACCGCGGATGGTCGCGGCGCGTTTGTTCGTGAAGAGTCGCCGCCGCTCGTGTTTCTCAGCCGTACCGGCAAGCGCATCAGCCGTGTGGACGCCTGGCGTCTCGTGCGCAAGTACGCGGCGCACGCCGGCCTCGAACGCACCTTCGCCGGCGGCGGCAGCATCACTCCGCATACCATCCGACACAGTTTCGCCACGCACTTGCTCGAGCGCGGCGCCGACGTCCGCAGCGTCCAGGAGTTGCTCGGCCACGCCACGCTGCGCACCACGCAGATCTACACGCACGTCGACCGCCAGCGTCTCACACGCAACCACGAGCGCTTCCATCCCCGTGGCTGAACGGCCACGCTACGCGAGTCGCAACGCACTCTCCGGCCGCGGGACAGTCGGAACGGGCACGGAGGTCCGCCCACGAACGTGTTCCGTCCAAAACCATTTCCGAAACAACTGTCGGCTGCACCCATCGCGAAGCCTCCAGTTTGGCGGTACATTGTGATACAACAGGTAACCGCGAGATACGAGGTTTACACTCATGGAGGCTGGTGATGTGCGTGGCAATTCGGGTGCGAAGTCTCTCTCTTTTCGCTTGCGTGCTTGGCGTTGCGTGGATGAGCGCGCCCGTGCTCGGTGAGGAACACGGCAACGACGACAGCGGGCCGCCGCAGCCCGACATTGAGCGGTCGGCTGATCCCGACGACCCCTTTCCGCGGCTGCCGGAGGCGCCGATGCTCACGGTCGTTGCCATGCCTACGCAAGTGGCGCACGACGACGCCTCGCAGAGCGAGATGAGCCCGGCGGTTTGGATGGCGCACGCACTGGACCGCCTGTTGATTCATGCGACGCACCACACCCGTGGCCTCGGGCTGCTCGGCGGCGAGGCGTTGCGCGACGCCCTCGCTCCCTACGGCAGCGACGAAAGCAGCGAGGTGATTGCCGCGAAGCTCTCGCGCGACTTCGCCACTCCGCTACAGCTGGGGCTTGCGGTCGACGAGCTGGGCAGCGCGCGCCTGCGCGTCACTGGCTGGGTGCGCTTCGATCCGCGCTGGCTCCCCGAGTGGCAAGCCGCGTACTTGCCCTTCGAGGTTCCGGCCGAGCCGACGCGTGTCGAGTTGCCTGCGCACACGCTCAAGCCCAACGATGAGCCGGAGGCGCTGTATGAAGCACTCGTCGAGATTGCCAACGCGGCCGTTCGCAACGTTTGCCGCTTCGCTCCCGAACAAACGTTCGACGGTGCGGGGAAACCGCTGCCGGATTGGCAAAGTTTCATGGCGTGGGTGAACGCCTACCTCGCGCTTGCCGTGGGTGACTGGGAGAGTGCGGACGCGTGGATGGAGCCGGTGCGCGAGAAGTATCCGGAACACGCTGCGGTGGCGACGTACCGAGCGAACAGCTTCGCGACTCGACAAGCTTCGCAGCAAGGGCAGTCGTTGCCCGACGACCCCGAAGAGGCGCAGCGTATCTCCGACGAGATGATGCGCGAGCTGAACGAGACGGCTGATCATTTGTATGCTGCGATCTATCATCCGGAACGCACCTATCCGCTCGGGTTGATGGCGATGACGTTTACGGAGCTGACACTCGATCGCGGCCTCCCTGAGCAAGCCGAGCTTGTGCTTCTCAAGTTGCTCGAGAAGCGTCCCGGATACTTGCGCGCGTGGGGCACGCTGTTAACGCGGGTGAAGCTCGCGCTCGTTCACCGTCGCTACACGGACTCGACCCACGGCTTCGCCCGCGTCATCGAAGAGGTCGAGGTGCTCTACGAGCGATTTTCCGAGTCCTGGCCCGTGCGCTACCTCCATGCGCAGGTGCTCAATGCCGTCGGCCTGCGAGAGCCGGCATTGGAACTGATGGATGCGCTCGACTTCGACGAGCACTCCCTCGATCCGTCCCGCGAGGAGGCGCTGCCGATAGACATGAACACCATGGTGGGGCTTGGCAACTACCACGGCATTGTTCTCGTGCGACGAGACATGCGCGCCGCGCTGTCGCGGCTGTTGAGTGTGCGCCGCTTCCGGCCGGAGAGTGTCGAGGCGCAGCAAAACGTCTTCGAGCAAAGTGTGCGCGCTTTGTTCGCGCGGCTGGATGACAGGGGCAACTCGCGGCTCCACCTCGACGACGTGCCGACGCAGCAAGGCGTCGACCGCGCCGACGTCACCGACAGCGGCTACCTCGATTCGTTCGAGGCGCTAGGCTACTACGGGGTCCTCGGCCGCGGCGCCATTGAGCGCACCGAGCGAGAGCTCGAACTGTTCCATTATGAACGCCTCGCCGAAAAGATCTGGAGCTCCGCCCTTGCCTGGAAGGCGCTGACCGGGCGCTGGCAGATCGAGATCGAGGCGTTTCTTACCGGGCACATGGCGCAAGAGCGCTACGAGGCGCTGCAACGACAGGCGGATCTGCGCTTGAGCTACCTCCTCGACCGTCAACTCGAGGCAGCGGAAGAAACCGAGGAGCCGCAGGCGGCCGAGTGCCAGCGAGACGAACGGGTTTCGCTCGCGCTGCAGTCGTGGCAACTCTCCGAGTTGATGCTCGAGCAGGCGGCGGACGAGGAGCGAGGAGTGTTGCGCGAGCGCCTCGCCGACTCCCGCGAACGTGCGCGCCACGTCTTCCGGCACGACCGCGTGATGAACGAGCACCTCCACCAGCAGGCGTTTCCGCAACGCCCCTCCCGCTTCGCGCCCAACCCATACGCGCAGCAAGACTGACGCGCACCGCACGCGTTGCCTGCCCACCTTCAGGGGCGCTGTCCCCGGGGCGTGGGCGTGCCGGTTCGCATCTGCTGGATGCACGGGGCTGCGCTTGCGCGCTCCGCTCGCCTTCGTGGCAGCAGTGCGCGCGACTTGCTCGTTACGTTGTGCGGACGCGTTTGGGTGACGAGTCGTTGTGTCCGCGCAAAAGGGCGCGGTGCGGGCGAACGAGCAGGATCACCGCGGGCAGAATGGTCAGCGTGCCAATCAGCGCCGCGGCCATGGCGATCGCGGTGAAGAGGCCGAAGTAGATCGTCGGCGTGAACAGCGAGGCCAGCATGATCAGCAAGCCGCCGATCACGCTAATTGCGGTGATCATGATCGCGCGACCAATGGTGATGTGGGCGCGCTTCACCGAGGCGGCGAGATTCTGATCCAGCGCGTATTCCTCCCGCAGCCGTTCAACGTAGTGAATGGTACCGTCGACGCCAATGCCGAGCGCAATGGCGGCAATGCTTACCGTGATGATGTTCAGCGGAATCCCCGCAAAGCCCATGATCGCGAGGACCACCGCAATCGGCACAATGTTGGGCAGCATGCCGACGAGGCCGAGCGTGGGGCTGCGAAACAGCAGCATCAACATCACGAAGACCGCGGCGAAAACAATACCGAACGAGGTGTATTGGCTGCGCATTAGGCTGTTGATCATGTTCGTGTAGAGGACGAACACGCCCGTGGGCCGCGCCTCGTACTCGGCGACGAGCTCGTCCTCGGCGAGGTAGTCCCGCAATTGCGAGAGCAGCACGTTGCGCTCGAGATCCTCGGCGGTCTCCTGCACGCGGGAGACGACGCGCAGTCGCGTGCCGTCGTGGGAAATGTACTCGGGGCGCAGCAAGTCGGCGTCGCGCAATCCGTTCACCAAGTCCGTCCAGGCGAAGTCGTCCGCCGCGGCGTAATGCCGTTCGTTGTCGGCGAACACGACGTCCAACGTGTCGGTGAGCACGCCGTAAAAGTCGTGCGCTCCCATCACCTTGCCAATCCCCTCTTGCGCTTCGAGCCAAGCGGCCACGCGGCGGCCGGCCTCCAGCTTGTCGCGGAACGCGAAGTAGCCCGAGCGCAACGCCTGCAGTGCCAGGCGCCAGCGCGCGTCTTCGCTCGCGGCGTACAGGTCGTCGAAGGCTTGCTCGTCAAAGACGCCGTCGTGCCAGGTCAAATGCTGTACGCTGTGGAAACCGTGGCGTTTGTGGGTGGCGATCTACCGGAGTCGCCTAACCCCGGTGACCGAGTTTTGTCGTTCGTTGCCGGGAATACCGGCCTGCTCGAATGGGACGGCGAGACGTGGACCAGCCTATCCATAGAGGGCGGTGATCTCGTGTTTAACGCGGACACGGAACGCGGCGCGCGCAGGTACCACTACGACGGAACCGAGTGGCGGCCGTACGGACGCCCCTGGCTCTACGAGGTGGAGGCGTTCAGCGATCTCGATGATATCGCGCCTGATCCACAGATAGCGGATCGCGCATGGATTACAGGCGACGGTCAGGAATATATATACGATGGATCAGCGTGGCGCGTACGCGGCGCCTGGCGAAATTTCAGTGATATCCCCACAGACACCCCGCAGACAGGCGACCTCGTGTTTACGACTGTTCACGGCGAGACAGTAGGATTGTATTTCGACGGCTCGGTCTGGCTACGATTTACGCATATGGACCCGTCGGAGGAGTCGCCATGACGCTGCCCCCGTTTCCGTACGATAGCCGGGTGACAGACGAGGATGTCGCTGCCTGGTGGCGCGCGGCGGCGGCGCGACTGGCTCACTACTGGCGCGCGAAACGAGGGGCGCAGCCTAACCCCGTCGAGCCCGCACCGGACACGGATGGCCGTCCCTCGCAATGGATGGTTAAATTTTATAGACGTTTTCATAATGTGTGGTGGCGAGTGATCCCGGCAGTATTCGGTTCATCGACGCGGCAGCCGCATATACTGGAGGAGATAAACCTCGATGACACACGTGCTGTCTGGGAGATAGGCGGCGACGGCGATACCGTATGGGAGTGGGGGGAGTTTTGGGCCGAGGCCGGGCTGACGTTAGTGAATCG
>SKZP01000287.1 GCA_007127275.1 Planctomycetota bacterium | reverse complement strand
TCCGACGGGTCCACAACTTAGGAGCTGTCAGGAAATTACTTCCGAAAGTTGGGCTACTGCGTTCGGCTCTGCTTCGTTGCCGTCGGTTGCGCTGCTCGACGGGACTCGTCACGCCTTCGCTGCTCACCTTCCCCCGCCTTGCATAGCCTTCGCTCGTAACGCTCAACATTCGGAATAATCTCCTGACTGCTCCTTGGGAATGCACGGGAGCGTGTTTGATCGGTGGCGCGAGCCGTGTACAATGTCAACGCGGCAAGATAACAACCGTCTCCTTCCGTTTGGGCCCCTTTTTGGGAAAGTAGGATGGCACGCGCACTTCCGTTTGCTGGCTTTTGGTTCCTTGTCACACTTGCGTTGTCACTTGTTGTCTTTTTGCTTGGCTGCAAAGGCGATCCGTCGGACGTTCCGGTCCGGCTGATTGTCGTCGATGCGCCTGGCGTCGTCGAGGCTGGCGAGAACGTGACGGTCACGCTGGAGGCTCGTGATCCGTTCGGCATGCGACTCGAATCATATCGCGGTACGGTGTCGATTGAGACGAGCGATCCGGCAGCGAGTGTTCCGGACGAATACGCCTTTACAGAAAGCGATGCGGGGCAGGCCCCGTTGCCGGCCGTGGTTCTGCGCACCACGGGGACACAAGAGATACGCATCGTCGATTCGAGAGATCCTGAGTTCCTCACACGCACGATCGAAGTCGAGGTGCTGCCCGCAAAAGCGGATATGCTCGTTCTGGCGGGGTTGCCGAGTACGGAGGCGGTGGTCGGCGAGCCGTATTCGTTGACGGTGACGGCTTATGACGAGTTCGGCAACCATGTCACCGATTATGACGGCACCGTGGCCTTGCAGTCCGACGACGTAGAGGCAGCACTACCCTCGCCAACAGCGGCTGTGCACGGCGTGGTGGAATTTGCGGAACCGTTGGTCTTCGACTCGCTGGGGACGTTCTTCGTCGAGGCGTATGACCTCAATGAGCCGACGCTTTCCGTGACGCAGTCGGTGACCGTCGTGGCCGGCGAGGCGGTCGAGCTCGAACTCTCCGGCGTCGTCTCGCCGGTCGGTGCCGGCACGGCGGAGAGTGTGAGCGTGCGCGCCGTCGACGCGCACGGCTTCACGGCCGACTCCTATAAGGGAACCGTCACTTTTGAAAGCAGCGATCCGCAGGCGCTTTTGCCGGCGGACGTGACGTTCACGCCGAACGACGAAGGAGACGTGCTCGTTGCGGGACTCGAGTGGCGCACCGCGGGCACGCAGTGGTTGCGGGTCACTGACGTCGAGGAGGCGAGCTTGACCGACGAACAACCGGGAATCATTGTCGAGCCAGCGCCGGCCTCACAACTCGACGTGACTGGAATCACCTCGCCGATCGAGGTCTACGAGTCGAGCGACATAACGCTGACGGCGCGCGATGAGTATGGCAACGTCGATACGGCCTATATCGGCACGGTGACCCTCTTCTCCGACGATCCGCATGCGACGCTGCCCGCGAACTATACCTTTCTAGCAAGCGACGCTGGTGTCGTCACTTGGAGCGACGGCGTTGAGTTTGGCAGCGACGGCACATTTTATGTTGCCGCGGAAGATCTCGCCCAGTCGAGCATCTCAGGGGCGCAAACCGGCATCGTCGTCGAGCCGTTGCCGGCCGATGAATTCGAACTCGTCGGGTTTCCGGTAACGGTGACCGCAGGCGAGCCGCATACGCTGACGGTCCAGGTGCGCGACCGCCTCGGTGGGATCGTCGAGGACTATACGGGCACCATCGAGATCGACGCGACAAGCGCGGGGGTGTTGCCAGCGAGCTATACGTTCACTACCTCTGACGAAGGGGAGCGCACCTTCCCCGGCGTGGAGTTGCACGACGCGGGCAGCCAAACGATCACAGTCACCGACATCAACGACACCTCGCTGACCGGTACGCATCCCGTAACCGTCGAGGCAGCCGAGGCGGACCGGCTTCGCGTCGAGGGAGTGACGAATCCGATCGAGGTCAACGAGTCGAGTTCGGTCGTCGTCACCGCTCGTGACGAATTCGGCAACGTCGACCCGAGCTACACCGGTACGGTGTCGTTCTCCTCCGATGATTCGCAAGCACTGTTGCCGGGAGATACGACCTTTCAGTCGAGCGACGCGGGAACCGTCACGCTTAGCGATGCCGTCGAGTTCGGCAGTGTCGGCACCTTCTACGTTGCCGCGGAGGACGTTGCCGAGCCGAGCATGTCCGGAGAGCAGACGGGCATCGTCGTCGTGCCGCGATCCGCCTCGCAGATCGAGATCATCTATCCCTCGACCGTCGAAGCCGGCGAATTCAACTCGCTGACGATTCGGATGCTTGATTCGCAGGGCAACGTGGCGACCGGCTACACGGGTACGGTCGATCTTCAACTGACGACGTCGTCGAATCTTCCCTCGAGCTATACGCTCACGAGCGCGGACAACGGAGAGCACACCTTCGGGGTCACCCTGGTGTATGACGCTGGCTCGCATTCGATCACGGTCACTGACGTCAACGATCCGAGCTTGACCGAGACGGAACCTTTCGATGTCGAACCAGGACCAGCGACCGAAATCCTCGTCGATATTCAGAACGACCCCATGGATGCTGGAACGACGAATCAGGCGAGCATGGAGGTGGTCGACCATTGGGACAACCGGGTAACGGACTATACCGAGACCGTCTCCTTCGACACCTCGGATGACCAGGCACCACCGATTTCTGACTATACCTTTACGCTCGCCGATGCAGGTGTTGCGACCATCCCCTTCGAGTTGCGCACCGCCGGCACGCAATGGGTCCAGGTCGACGACGGCGTGATCGACGGCGTCGATTCCGTCGAGGTGCTCGGGCTTTCAACGACGCATGGCTTCGTCCTGGAAACGTTGGTCCAGGCGCGCTTCGGCGAACCCTTCGAGGTCACGGTCCGTGCGGTCGATGTATACGGCAACCATACCGACGGCTACACAGGTACCGTCGCGTTCGCCTCCAGTGACACAGCGGCCACCCTCCCCTCGCCGGTGTCGATGAACGCGAGTGACCAAGGAGTGGTAGAGGTACCCGGCTTCGTACTCGATACGCTCGGTACGCAAACGATCGAGGCCACCGACGCAAATGATGCAACGCTCACCGGCAGCGTCTTAGTCGAAGTTGGCCAGATCCCTTCGCCATTCGACATGGCCGATGTCGACGGGACGCTCGGCGTGAGCCTGCATGGTACGTCGCAAAGCGATTCGGTCGGCGAGTCGATCAGCGGTGCCGGAGATGTCAACGGCTCGGGCTACGCGGACGTTCTTGTCGCCAACGAGGTCGCTATCAATGACTACGAGGCCTATCTCGTCTTCGGCCGCTCGAAATCGGACTGGCAAAGTACCGGCGGAAACTTCGACTACAACAACTTTGACGGTACCGACGGCGTGCGCCTCTACTCGCAGTCCGACTCCCTAGCGGGCCGTGTCGTTGCCGGCGTTGGCGATGTCAACGGCAACGGCTTCGACGACGTCGCCTTGATCGGCACTGGTGTCGTATACGTCGTTTTCGGGCGCTCGATATCCGACTGGTCGGCGACGAACGGCTCGCTCAACGTCGACCTTCTTAACGGAACCACCGGCGTCGAGCTGACCGGGATGTCCCCCTGGTCCACTAATCATCCGAGATCCATTGCCGGCGCCGGAGATGTCAACGGCTCGGGTTATGATGACCTGCTCGTCACTGGCAGTGCCGGGTTGTTCATTGTTTTCGGCAAGACCGCCAGCGATTGGTCCGCCGGCGGCAGCACGCTCAACGTCAGCAACTCACTCGACGGCATCACCGCCTTTCGCATCGACGCCAACCCAATTGGATTCAGCTGGGGCATCCGGTTTCGGAATTGGTGTGCAGGCCTTGGCGATATCAATGGCAACGGCTACGCCGACATTGCGATCACCGGCGAGGACAATTTTCGCCAAGGCGCCTATCTCATCTTCGGCCGCCCGCAATCCGAGTGGCAAAGCCACGGTGGCACACAGCAGATCAATGACACCACGCTCGATGGCAGCGATTTCGCCTTCGTCGAGGGGCACGACCGCAACGACGACTTCTTGGCCCCGGTCGGCGACGTCAACGGCAACGGCTACGCCGATCTGCTGCTGCGTCGCGACGAGGAAACGATGCAAGTCACCTTCGGTCGCGACGCCGCTCAGTGGGATTCCTTGGTCGACGGGCGGCTGGTGTTCGGAAACTGGGCGTTTGGCACCGACTTCCTACCCGGCACCGACGGCTTCCTCATCAAAGCCCCCGCAGGTGGTTTCTTTTTCGACGGCGCCGGCGTGGGGGATTTTAACGGAAATGGCCATGCCGACTTGTTGCTGCAACATGGCTCGTCTTCGAATCGGGGTGGGTACGTGCTGTTCGGACGCAGCAGTTGGCCGAGCACATTCGAACTCGACCCGGCGAATCCTGCCGATACCGCAAATCTGTATCGCGAAGTCTCTTCATCGGTGTTCGTCTCCGCCGCCGGGGACACCAACGGCAACGCGCGCGGCGACGTGATGCTCGCGATGCCCGGCGATAGCGAGCCGAACGGATCGACGAGCACCGGACGGGTCTTTCTAATCTTCGGACTCGACATGTCGGATCCCGACGCCACCGTGACGAGCGTCGAGCGGCCGGGGGACTTTCGCGAGTATGCCGCCGGCGTGCTCGGCAACGGCAGCAACGCCTCCTCGCCGCGGGTTTGCGCCTGGCTCGACTGGCACGACGGCCACGGCCCCGGCTCGGCCACGGCCCTCTCACAAACGGACGTGCGCTACATCGAAGGCCTTGCCGGGGTGAGTCCCCCTTCGGGGATGAGCCCAAGCGACCTTGCCGACGTACGCTGGCACATCGAAACCGACCGCGTCAACGCCACCCAGCTTTCGGTCACACTGCGCTACACCGAAGACGCCATCGCCGGCCTCAACCTCGCCACTCTGCGCCTCTGGCGCGCCGACGACGAGAACGGACCGTGGAGCGAGATCACCGGCATCACCGTCGACCAAACCCGGCGCACCGTTACCGCGACGATTTCGCCCAGCGACCTCGGCCACTTCATCCTCTCCGATTGATTGACGACAAAGGCAGCCCCCTCGTGTTCAAGCGAACCTTCGTGAATCCGTGGGTGTGCAGGTGACTAACAAGCCCACGGGCTTCGCCCGTGCGTCGGGGCGCAAACTGGATCCGGCCCACCGGCGAAGCCGACGAAGGCGACGAAGCCCGTGGGCGTTCCCCGCGATGTGCCACCCACGGATGCAATTGTGACAGTCTACTAGGAACTGCCAGGAAACACCGTTCGAAAGGTGAGCGGAACGGACGAACGCGGTGCGAGGTGGAGGACGTCGAGCCGCGGAGTCGTGGCTTCGCCACGTGGAACAGCGCAGACTACGGCAACGAAGCAACAGCAACGTCAAGCGGTTGCGCCGCGTTAGACGCAGCGGCCTGGCTCACGGGAGGCGATGGCGGCGAGACCTAGTCGCAGCCAGTCCCCCATCGAACCCGCCCGATCGCCACCACTTTAACAGTCGCGCAAGTCTCCTTGTCATTCGTGGGAGGCGCATGTGCGCTTGCAGTTCTGGTGATCGAATGTGCGGAAGAAATGTCTCACGGCTCGCGTGATGATGTCGACATTCCATCGACGAGAGGATGAACATGTCGAGATCGTGATCGGGCCGGTGGCGGGGCCGTCGGCAGCACTCGGGGTCCCGCTGATCGTCGTGCCGACCCAGGTCAGCCAGCCGGGTAGGCCGGAAACGCCAACCGTCGGTGTGGGGTAGCCGAGCACGCTTGGCGTAAAGCGGTACTCCATCCCGATCCCGTCCATCGTCGCGGGGCGATTTTCGAGTATGGCCGCGGCGAGGCCGTTGACGGCAATCGTGAAGTGCTTCGTGTCGGCGTTGCCGAGGCTGTCCTCGACGAGAAGGCGAAACTCGACGCTGCCCGTGTCGATATCGGCCTGGCCCTGAAACGAGAGCATGACGGGTGTGGTGCTCGTCGTTGTCGCGGGGAAGGTGCTGGTGAAGCCGGCCTCGCTCGGCGTCAGCGTGCCTTGATTGACCCCGACGGTAAGCGTAAGCGGCTCGTTCGGATCGGTATGCGTCGCCTCGATCGAGAAGTCGAGTGGGTCACCGGTGTCGACGCTTGCATAATGGTGCGTCGTTCCGCCGACCTGACCGGGGCCCGTGGGCACCGCCAACTCGGGGGGCTCGTCAATGCGAATTTCCAGCGTGAACGCCTCGCTCGCCAAGCCGTCGCTCACCGACACGTCGAGCGCAACACCCCTACCGGTACAAGCGAACCGAGCCTTCCACTCGACATGTTCATCCTCTCGTCGATGCCAACTCGGCGCTGATGCTGCGCTACCGCGAGTAATGCATCTGCACACGGAGAGGGAGGCCGTGGCTCGGAAGTAATTTCCTGTCAGCTCCTAACGGTCTGAAATCAGCGGCCGCTGGGTCGCACCTGAAACGTATGCT
>SKZP01000301.1 GCA_007127275.1 Planctomycetota bacterium | reverse complement strand
TGTGCCACGTAGGAGCCGGGCCGCACCGCGACCCGCTCCGCCGGCAGCGTCACCCCGTCGAGGGCAGGCTCTTCACCGGTGCCGCGGTACATGTGCAACCGAGCGCCGTGGGCGTCCTCGTCCGGCAACAGGTTCACGTACCCAACCAGCCGTTGCACTTCCACGCGCAGCCACTGCTGTCGGCCTCCCTCCACCTGCGTGCGAACGCGGCCGTTCTCGACGTCGTCGCCGGCCAGTTCGTAGTCCTCGGTACGCAGCTCGAGGTAGGCGGGCCCCTCGGGCAACTCGTCGAGGTCGGCGCGGTGGTTCTCGGTGCGGAAGCGGTGCACATTTCCCTCGGCGTCGACGAGCGCCCCGTCGAGCGACTCGACGCCCGGCATACTGATTCGCAACGTCCCGACGCGCGAACGCACCGCCACTGACTTGGTCACCACCCCCTCTCGCGCATTCACCTCGAGGTACGCATCCTCAGGGGCAAGCGGCAGCCAGCCCGGAAGCGGCGCGTCCAGCACCTCGAGCCGGTAGCGACCCTCCGGAATCAGCGGCGTCTCCCACTCCCCGTTCTCCGGGACGGTCGCACGAAGGGGCTCGGCCTCTTCTTCCCCGGCTAGCGCCACGTCCACCGGACGCAGCTTCACCTCCGTGCCGGGGGGCTGCACGGAAAACACCACACGGCCTCGAGTGGGGCGCATCAGCACGTTGTGCACCGTCGTCTCGTTGCCGTCTTGCACCTGAATGGAGGTCCACGGGCTCGGGTCGCGGTAGTAAGGCAGCTCGCATTTGACCGTGTACTCGCCCGGCTCGAGTTGCTGCCACAGGTATCCGCCGTCGCGCGCGTCGGAAGAGCTGTCGACGACGAGTTCGCCGTCGGCGTTGCGAATCAGGATGCGTGCGGCGCTCGGCTCGCAGGTCACGTGCACGAAGCCGAAGCGCGAGCGCAGATACACCGTGCTCGCCTCGCCGCGAAACGCCGGGGCAACGTCGAAGTCTTGCACCGCCGTGTGGTAGCCCTCTTTGGCAAAGCGCAGTTCATAATTGCCGGGGCGAATGGCAGCATCCACCGGAGTCGGCCCGTACTCTTCGCCGTCCATGTAGAGCGTCGCCCCGGCCGGCTCCGAGGTGAAGGTGACGTGGGCCGGCCGCGTGGAAAGATACGCAATCAGCGCGACAATGCCGGCGAGCATCACCGCTGCGGTGACGACAATGGGGAGGTTGCGGCGCAGCGAATTCGCAAGCAAGGTGCGCCACGAAGAGAACTTCGTGCCGCGCCACTCACGTACCGCCTGCACATCCTCGGCCAGCTCGCTCGCGCTCTGGTAGCGCTCCTCCGGCTCCCGCTGCAAGGTGCGCTCGAGGATGGGCACGAGGTCGCCGAGCGCCTGCGGATTCGCGACGACCTCGTTGGCCGGCGAAATGTCGGCGGCGGCGGTGGCGCGCAGTCGCGGAAGCTTGCCCTCTTGCGGAAACGCCGGAGTCAGCGTGACCATCTCATAAAGCAGGCAGCCCAGACTGAAGATGTCGGCGCGATGATCCGCGCGGTCGCCAGCGGCCTGCTCCGGGGCCATGTAGCCCACCGTGCCCATAACCATCCCGGCCTCGGTGCGCGGCGGCTCGTTGCCGGAAAGGTCGAGCCCGAACTCCCGCTTGAGCCGGTCGAAGTCGAGCCGGATCGCCTCGGCGAGGCGCTGCATATCCTCGGTACGCTCCGCTTCCATGTTCTCGGTACCCGCGGCCGCACCAACTGACACGCCCCCCTCCGTTTCTTCGTCGAGGCGCGCCGTTTCCTTTTCCGCGAGTCGGCGCAATTCCCGCGTGTCGAGTCGGCTCGAATCCCGCTCGACGCGCCGCGTCACCGCTTCACTGCTCAGGCTGCGCCCGTCGGGCCCCGCCACGGGACGCATCAACTGCGCCGAGGCGGGCACCTCGTCGAGCACCTTCGCAAGCCCCCAGTCGGCGAGCAGCACCTCGCCGAACTCGCCGATCATCACGTTTTCGGGCTTGATGTCGCGGTGGATCACCCCGTGGCTGTGCGCGAAGGCGACGGCGTCGCAGAGCTTGGCGAACTTATCCAGCAGGTCGCGCCGCAGGATGCCCGAGGGGGGGACCCGCGGCTTGCCGTCACCGGGGCCGACACTCTCGACGCCGCCGGGCGTACCGGAGGTGCCACGTTGCTTGCGCAGCGAGGCGGCAAGGGCGCGCACCGGCAAAGCCGTCGACGAACTGGAGCCGGTGCCGGTGACCAACTCGCGAATGGCGTCGAGGTGTTCGCGCAGCGTGTGGCCGCGAATGTACTTCATGGTGAAGTAGACGCGGCCGTCGTCGAAGCGCCCGAACTCATGCACGGGCAGAATATTCGGGTGCTCGAGCTGGGCGCCGATCTGCGCCTCGGAGATGAAACGTTCGAGGTATTCGGTACCGCCGCGCACGCGGGCGACGAGGTCAGGGCGGACCACCTTCAAGGCGACTATCCGTTCGAGGAACGGGTCGGCGGCGGTGTAGACGGCTCCCATGCCGCCAGCGTTCGAGAGCAGTCGCACGTCCTGGTAGCGACCGAACTCGTCCCCTGCCTCAGCAATGGTGCTCGGGTTCTTTTGTGTCGTTTTGCCGGCCTCACCGGAAGATTGCGTGCGCGGCGGCGAATCATGTGCGCCGTCGGCGTCGTCGCCTAGTTCGCGCATGGTCTGCGCCGGTTGCACGGAGAAGATGGTACGCGTAACGTCGGCCCGGCGAAACCCGGACTCCTGCGACGCTTCGGCTTGCGGCGACTCCGCCTGTTCCGCACGCGGGACATGCGGGGCTTGCGGCGTCGGCTCCGGCGGGGTTTGCGGCGTCGGCTCCACGTGCAGCGCCGGTGGCTCCTGATGTGCTTGCGGAACTTGCTCGCTTCGCTCCGTTTCCGTTTGTTCCGCGTATTCCGTTTGGCTCGCTCGAGGTGGCTGCTGCGCTTCCGGCCCGGGATGCGTTTTTGGTGGTTGCGGAGTGTGCTGCGCGTGTTCTGCGTGCTCCGCGTGCGCGGCTTGCGCCTGCGGCTCGTGGTGCGCGTGCGGCGCCGGCTCCTCCGTCTGCGGCTGGTCGTTTCTCTCTGCGTTCGGCGTGGATGGCTGCGCTTGCTTGTCGCTCTTCGCATCCGGCGGCGCTTGCGACGCACGCCGACGCTCGGACGACGACGCCGTACCGTCGTTGTCGCCGTGCGCATCTGTATGCGGATGCGCGTTGTCGTCGTGGGGACCGAGCTGCTGCATCGCAGGCACCCCGCAAAGCCACTGAAGGAACGAACCGGAATCCACCGAGACCCTCACGCAAACCATTGTACGTGTGCGTTACGGACCGCACCAACCCCCGTGCGGGTGCGGCCGGCTCTTGTTGCAGAAAAAAATGTTTGGACGGAACGACGTACGTAGGGCAGGCAGGGAGGCCCGACCTACGGGTTCGTGGTTGGTCGCTCTTCTTTCGAGTTCGTCGGCGGTTTTGGCCGAGTTCCTAGCTATCCGGATCCGCGTGTCGCGATTCAGCCGCGACACTTCGCCGAGCGTGGCTGCGCCGTCCGTTATTCGCCGTTCGTGTTTCTCGCGCGAAGGGACGGTTCAAGGTCGCGGGCCAAACGCTCAAGCGCGTATTCAAACGCTGCGGGGGAGACCGCTCCGAAAAACGAGCGTGCTCGTTCTCGTCGTTGGGCCGCTTGCTCGCTTTGTGCGTGTGCCGTGGAGAGTGCGCGAGCGGCACGTGACTCCTCGCCGAGGGCACAGCACGTTTCGATCCAGGCGATCCACTCCGCGGCTGTGGTCGGGACGGCGTGCGTGAGCGCTCGCAACGTTACGCGAATCTCGGCGGAGACCTCGTCAACGGTAACGTGCCATGCTTCGATGACGCGCGGTCCTGGCGCTAGATCAAGCGCACTCGGCAGAACCGTGGCCCGGGCGGAGTACTCGCGCAGCAAAAGCCTCGCTTGCTCCGGCTCCCGTTTGGGGGGCGCCGGTTCGAGGTTCAGGGCAACGTCGGTCCCCACGCATGGCGGCAGGGGTACCGTGCGAACGCGTAGCTGCGGTGTCGCCGTGACGACCCACGCGCGCGCCTCGCTTGCGTCGGCACGGAGCAGCAACAACTGTGCATGCTCACCCAGCGAGACGCCGTCGCGCACGGGCCACCCAGCGGCACGTATCTCTTCCGGCGACGGCAGCGACTCTCCCGAAGAGATCCAAGCCTGCAGAGCCTTGCGGCTCGTCTTGTGTGCCGCCGCCATGCGTCGGTGCTCGTGCGCCGCGTGGTCGTGCGCACGGTCGTGCGCGTCGAGCCGGGGTGCATCCGCTTCCGAGGGCGTCGAGGCCCCGGGCGGCTCCACGGCAGCGAGGCTCGGTAGCTCGTGCGCCAGCAGCGACACACCCGCCGCCACCACGAGCGACACGCAGAGAACAGCGCCGAGAGCCAAACCAACGTAGGAGGGAAGTCGCTGCGCAGCCCCCGCGTTTCGTGGCGCCACTCCCCCGGCTGGCAGCAGCGACGTCACCGCATGCGGGGCTTCCTGCCCGGCGCCGTGCGAGCCGGGACGTTGTCGCTTGCTGCGCAACGCCTCAATCACCTGAGCACCCGCCGGCCCGCGCACCCGGGCGGTGCGGGCGGCACGGCGAACGACTCGGCGGCGACGCTTGGGACGACTCGGCGACATGAGACCCCTAGGCACCGCGGCTCTTCGACCAAAGAGCGCGCGGCACACGACGTAACGAATGTTTGCGTGGCCAGTGGGTTGCCCGGCCACATTTCAATCAAGCCGCCTGTACGTTGCGCTGGGCTTGCGTACGGAACAGCTCTTGGTGCGCGGCGATGATTTCGAGCATCACATCGTTGGAGGCGAGTTGCTCAATCTCCTCCGGCTCGAGCAACTCCTGGAAGCGATCACGAATGTAGCTTTGCGCGGCCTCACTCGCCGCGGTCTCGGTGGCCGCCCCCTCGAACCAGCCGGCTTCTTCGTCGCAGACGACCGGAAGCGGTCGGCCGAAGCTCTTCGGCAACTCGGCCTTGCGGTGGATGGAAGCTTGCGTTTCGTTGTTCGCGGCGGGGACGGGACTACGACGGGCCATGTATTCACTCCCAGGCAGGGCAGACAGCAGGTTAACAGACAGTCAGGCAGGAACGGTGGACGGTCCGGAGACGGTGGGGGGCGTCCCGGTGGCCGTCCCAGGCATGCAAAGACGCACTTCTTTTCACGGGAGGCGCGAGATGCTCATGCCGGTAGCGTAGGCAGCCGATACCGGTAGGGCAGTGGCGAAGGGAGCTGCGGCGCCCGCAAATAAGAGATATGGTTCGTCTTTTACATTTTGATTCTTCGGCGCACAATCCCTACGTCTTGAGTCCGACGGTCGATTTTTTTCCCTCGGCGTGGAATTCTCCTGAGCCGGTCCTACTCTAGGGTCGTTCCAGAACCGGAGGGTTGGTACAGTCAACACTGCCCCTCGTTCGGGATGGACGTCGCCTACGCCACTTCTGCGTGGGTCGCCGTCACCCTACGGTGCTCTTTCGGCGCAGAGCGGGCCGGTTCGTCGAGTCCGCAACGGGACCACCGTCGCGCGGACTCGCGAGTGTACGAAGGACGAGCTTTCAATTCCGTCACCCCGTCACCTCCACCGAGAAGGTGGACGAAGAAAGGACCGGGCAGCATGCAGCGTTGCGGGATCATCGAAGTCGGCACCCGGGGGATTCGTCTCGTTGTCGCACAGGTCTCGAAAAAGAATCCGCGCGGCTTCGAGGTGCTGCGCACCCGCGGTGGCCTCGTCAATCTCGGCGAACGGCTCACACCGGAAAACAAGGCGATGACCGAGGACCGCATGGTCGCCGCCACCGAGATGATTGAAGATTTCTTTCGCGAGGCCGCCGACTTTCAGCCCGATCACATTGTCGTGCTTGCGACCGAGGTGCTGCGGCGTGCCTCGAACGTCGACGAATTCCTCGACAAGATTCCTGGCGGCCTGCCCACGTATGTCCTCACACCACGACAGGAAGCGGCGCTGAGCTTCCGTGCCGCCGCGGACAGCTTCCGCGGCCACAACGTGCGGGGCGGCGAGTTGCGTAAGGGTCCGCTGTTGCTCGTCGACCTTGGCGGCGGCTCCGCGGAGATTGTCGCCGGCCGTTTCGGCCTCGACCCGACCGCAAGCCCGGTGACGGATACGCTACACATGCCGGCGCTCGGCTCCGTCGGCATGCAGGAAGTGTTCGACCACACCGACGGCGACGTCGCCATCCGCGCCCGCGCCGTGGCGCAGCACGTCGAGGCGACCTGGCGCATGCAGGAGCGGCTCAATTTCGGTGCCATGGTGCTGCACGACCCCGAAGAGGCGCACGAACTGGAGGCGGACGAAGAGGAAACCGACGTCACCGAAGAGTCGAGCGGCGACGACGACGAAGGATCCAACGGCAGCCACGCCGGCGACGGTGCCGCTGCGAAACGGCGCGTCAGCGTCGCCGCCTTGGGCTCCGCCGCCACCGAACTCGCCTGGC
>SKZP01000532.1 GCA_007127275.1 Planctomycetota bacterium | reverse complement strand
CGTTTGGGGCCTCGCCGACGGGTCGCACGCGTTTCGGGCTTCGACCCACGGGCGTAGCCCGTGGGCTTGGCAGTGACATGTCGACGAATGGGAGATGCACAGCAGCCTTCAACCGCCACGCAAAAACGGGAAGGTATTCGTGAGCGAGCCCTGTCAGAAAAACGGTACGCTCCAGCAATGAGGTAACACGGACCGTGACCGAACGCATGAGCGCTTCGAGTGCACAATTCTCGTCGGGCAATGCGAGCCGTTTCGAGTCAGCGCCCAAGCCTCCCGAGGCAAACTCCCCTGCAACCGGGGGGCGCCTCGCGGCTCGCGCCCTCGCTCTGCGGTTCTGCGAGTTTCCTGCTTGCCTAGTCGAACTCGTCGAGGAGGCGACGGGCCTGGGCGCGCACGGCGCGGTCATTGTCGTCGGCTAGCTTGCCGAGCGACTCCCGCAACTCGGTGTCCCCTTCGCGCATGAAGTAGGCGGCGAGCCCCAGCGCCGCGAGGCGGACATCCGCGTTGCCGTCGTTGAGCAGCGTTACCGTCGCGGCGCGTACCTGCAACTCATCAATCATTTCGCCGCGGGGGTCCTCGACGAACTCGACGAGTCCGCGGGCCGCCTCGACGCGCACCTCGGCGTGGCCGTCGTCCGCGCCCTTGAGCAGCAATGGTTGCACGTTCGCGGTGCGGTAGTCCCTGATCACGCGCATCGCCTCGCGGCGTACTGGCCAATTCTCGTTGCGCGTATCATCCATTACTTCCGCTAGCAGGAAGGTCACACTCGCGTCATGCACGTCCTGCGCAAGCGTCTGCAGCGCCTGGAGCCGCACGTCGGCGTCGCGGTCGTCGAGCGCCATGGTCCGCAGAAACTCGAACGCAGCCGTTGCCGAGATGCCACCGAGCGCGTCGGCCAAGGCGAGGCGCACCTCCGTTTCGTCGTCGTCGCGCAGGTGCGCGAACGACTCGAGGGCGTCCTCCCCTTCGAGGCTTGCCAAGTGCCGTATGGCGGCCATGCGTACTTCGGCGTTGCGCGCGTGCAGGTGCTCTCGCAGATACGCCGCACGCTGCGGATGCTCGACGGTGCGGATTTGGCCGAGCAGATAGACTTGTTGCTCGCTCGCTTGCGCCGCATCCATCAGGTCATTGAGCCTCGAGAGTTGCTGCGTCGGCGAACGTGTCTCGCGCATGTCGCGCACAATGGCGCTGACCGCTTCGCTCAACGCCTCCGCCTCCACCGAGCCGAGCCCGTCCTCCCCTTGACGTGCGACGAGCGCGGCGAGTGCGGCAAGCCGACCTTGCTCGCGTGCCGCATTCATCGCCGCGAGGCGCACGGAAAGCTCGTCGTCATTGATCAACTCGGCGAGCAGCGCGTCGGCCTCGTCGTTTCCGCGGACGCGGGAGAGCACGTCGGCGGCTTGCGCGCGGTGCTCCGGCTCGTCGCTCTCGAGGACCTCGCGCATCAACGGCACCACGTCGTGGTTGGCCACGCCGACGAGCGTGGGCAACAACAGCGAGTACGTCGGCTCGCCGTGCGCACGGGCACGCTCGAGCAGCGTTGCGCGCCGTTGGGCCGCGCGAGTCTCCCGAGCCCAGGCGGCAACGATCGGCGTGGCGAACTGCTCGTCGCCGGGTTCGAAGCGGGCGTATTCGGTCACCAACCAGATGGCCGGTTCGAGCGACTCCGTGCGCAACGCCGCGTCGCGGTAGACGCGCAGCGCCGCTTGGCGCACGTGAGAGTCGCGTTCGCTTTGCAACAGCTCGCGCAACGGCTCGAGCAGCTCGGGAGCGGCCTGCAACGCGAGACCGTCGAGCGCCTTGGCGCGGACTTGCGAGTCGCGGTTGTCCAGCAGGGCGAGCAACGTCAAGCGCAGGGTTTCGTGGCTGCCGAAGGCGGAGAGAAAGTCGGCGACGGGACGCATGATGTAGTCGCGGTTGCGGTTGTCGCGGTGCTGCACAATGCTGCGTGCCGTGGCGCGCAAGTCGCGCACGAAGTCGCTGTCATGCTCCCCGGCACGCTCGGCGAGCGCGGCCAACTTGCCAATGGCTTCCGCGGCGTAGCGGCGTACCCTACTCGAGTCGTCGCTTGCCACGGCACGCAACAAAGGCGTCAAAGACTCGCGCAACCGAGGCGTCTCCTCCCACTCCGGCCGCTCGACAATCCAACTGGCAAGCCGCATCAGCGCCGTTCCCCCGTGCCGGCGTACCCGCGAGTCGTCGTCTTCGAGCATCCGGCGCACAAGCCGCACCTCGACGCGTTGCGAGAGGTGGAAATGCGTACTTGCCACGTTCGCGGCGGCGCGGCGCACCTCCCGCGAGGAATGCTCCAGCGAGCGCAGCACCACCGGAACCACTTGCTCGTCGAACGACGCCGCGCTGAGCCGGTCGGTCAACTGCTCCAGGAAGATTGTCGCCGTATCCCCGTCGAGGTCGTCGCGCTCGAAGAGCGACAAGGCAAGCTCGGCGACGTCGTCGGCGTGCAGAACCCCGCGCGAGACCAACTCGGCCAGCCAGCTCAGCCGGCGGGAGGTGCCGGTCTCAACAATGGCACGGAAGGCGGGCTTGAGTACCTCGACGAACTCGGTCTCCTCGGTGCGGGCAATGATTTCCTCGAGTGCCGCGCCGCGGATCCTGCGCGCGCCATGCTCCAGCAGGAAGCGCCCGCCGAGCACGGAAAAGGCGGCGTCCGCGACCCGGTCGTCCCGCGAGCGCAACGGGGTGCCGAGCAACTCGACCATTTTCGCCCAGTGCTCCTCGGCGTCGGGCTGGGCGAACGGCTGAAAGAAGCGCAAATCCCGAACTTGCACCGAGCGTTGCGCCTGCAGCACGCTGCGCCAGGTCTCGCGCACCAACGCCGGCTCGAGCAGGTAGATCACGTGCAACAAGAAGGCGCGCTCCTCGTCGTTCATACCCGGCGAGTAGCCGCGCACGGCCTTGGCGTGCCGGTCGCGGTGGCGCCGTAGAATCATCTCCACGGCGCGGTAGTGCGGCACAATGACGTAGCGTCCCCGGCCGGTCAGCTCGCGCCGCAACCCGCGGCTGTCACGGTGCGCGTACATTCCGTGCAACTCGTCGAAGTCGTCCGGGTCGTGCATCGCATGAATCCTGCGCGCGTCGTCGAAACGGCCCCAGTTACCGAGGATTTCGAGGGCGGCTTGCCGCGGCGCGGCCCAGCGTCGCGACGAACTTCGCTCGACCACGTCGATCAACGCCTCGCAAACCTCGTCGTCCCCGTCCAGCCGTTCGCCGTAGACGCTCACCAGTGCACCGATCGCCTGAACGACGACGTCGGCGTCGCGGTCGTTGCCGAGCACCTCGAGCAGCACCTCGCGGTCTCGTGCCTCGTCCTGTTCGCCGCCGCGCGTCCGCAACATGATGGCGCGTATCCGCACCTCCGGCTCGCGGTCCTCGCGCATCAACGAAAAGTACAAGTCGCGCGGCCCGACCATGTCGTGCCGGTCGAAGATTTCCAGCGCCTTCAGGCGCGCCTCGGTGGGCCATTCCGCGAGGTGTGCGGCCACCAAGTCGAACGTTTCCTCGTCGCGCCAGTTCGTCGACAACGCCGTCAATGCCGGCAACAACAACTCCACGTCGCCCGAGTCGCGCACCACCGCCGCGGCCATCTCGGCCACTTCGTCACTCTCCACCCGGCGCAGCACTTGCAGGGCAAGCTCTTGTTTCCTCGAGTCCTCGCCGTCGAGCCACGGCATGATCACCGGCACAATGGCCGGGTCGCCCACCTCGCCGAGCAAAAAGGCCGCGCCAACCTGGATACGCTCATCTCCGAGGCAGGCGCGCAACAACTCCCGGTGCCGTTGGGGAAACTCGCGGCGAATTCTCCCGAACGTGTCGGAGACGCGTTCGTGAAACCAGTCGAGGTCGGTGGCGAAGGCGCACAACGCCTCGACCATCTCCGGCGCCTGCAGGCCGGCGGCGAAACGGTAGCCGACGTCGCGCAATCTTAACTCGGCCTCTTCGTCGCCGTACCAGTCAATGAGTATGTCGGCAATGCGGCGTGCCGTGTCGGGGCGGAAATAAAAGAGTTCCTTGATCGCCTCTTTGCGTTCGAAGACGTCGAGTTCGCCGTCGCGCGTCTTTGCTTCGAGCCGGTCGAAGTAGGCGTTGCGCACCTCGACGACGTCGGGGCGCTCGCCGTCGCGCGCGGCAATGGACTCCAGCGCCGCTGTCGCCGCCTCGCGCACCTCACGGTCACTCTTCGGATGCTCGCGGATCAACTCGAGCAACGCGACACTGCGGCTTGTGCCGAGCATCTTCAGCGTTTCGACGTGATACGGGTGTAGATCTTTCTCGTTGCGCTCGAGCCGGGCGACGACTTCATCCTCGATGTCTTGCCCTTCGAGACCGCGAAGGCGCAACTCGCGGTGGTCCTCGAGCGTGTACGACCAATGGCGCTTGCAGGAACATCCACTGCCGGCGACAATTGCCCCGCACAGTGCAAGCAGCAGCGCGACGAGCCCGACGCCAAGACGGCCCCGTTGCCGTCGTGGCGCAAGCAGCAATTCCGCAACCGGGCGCAACGACATGAGAGCGACTCCAAAAGGGAACACGAGAGGAAAAGCTTGGCACGGACTCTTACCACCACCTTCGGTGCTCCCCCGATTATGTCCCGCTCAAGCGCCAAAGCCAAGGGCGGTCGCTTTCGTAGGGGTGAGCCGGCTTATGTTGGGCCACAAAAGCAAACCACCCGCGAATTGAGATCCGTAGGGTTAAAAAAAGTGGAATCTCCGCGCTTGCCCGGAAGGCGGCCAAAATCCACCGCCGACGCGTCGCCGCGTCGGTCGTCACCGAGCGAGTTGAACCTTTCGTCGCCTGGCTCGCTCGACACGCTGTGCATTCCTCTCTCTCGTTTGCCCGACTCTGTTGTAGAATAGCGACCCTTGCGTCAGCGACCGGTCGCGACGTGGCACTTCCGAGTTCCCTTCGACACCATGAGCGAACAGGCCAGGGCCGCCAAATCCGACGCCGCCGGGGCGACCACGCAGCAGCCGGGACCGATTATTCGCTTTCGGCTGCGCGGTCCCGGTGTGGCCCGCGTGATCACCCTCGGGATGTATCCGGCCACCATTGGCAGCGAAAAGGGGTGCTCGGTGCGTGTGCCGCTCGAGGGGTTGGCGGCGCAGCACATGCGCATTGAATGCCGCGCCGGACGCGAACTCGTCGCCGTCAATCTCGCGCAAGGCAGCGAAGCGCCGACCAAGCTCAACGGGCGTCCGGTCGAAAAGGCGACGCCGCTGAGCGACCGCGACTTGCTGCGCCTCGGCCCGCTCGAATTGCAGGCGTTCTTGCCGGCGCGTACCCGCGGTCCCATGGTCGGCTCACCGAAGGTGCGCGAGGAGGCGCGTGCGGGACTCGTCCTCGAAGGGCTCGAGGAGCCCATTGCCGGGCGGCTCGTGCGGCTGCCTGCCGAGATTGACGTGCCAATGACCATTGGCCGCGCCAAGCAGTCGGGGCTCACGCTTGCGCACCCGCGCGTTTCCGGCGAGCACGCCGTGATTCTCTTGCGCGCCGGCGGCACGCACGCGGTGATTGACCAAGGCTCGCGCAACGGCACCGCGGTCAACGGCCGCCCGGTGGAGGCGCACGAGCCGACGCCGCTGGCCGCAGGCGACCTGTTGGAGGTTGGCCCCATTGCCATGCTCGTCAAACCGGCGCGCGACGTGCCGCGCACCATGATGGGCACCATTGAGGGGGGCAAGTTCGTCGTCAAGGAGCCCGCCGGCAAGCCGCAAAAGGCGGAGCCGACCGAGCCGCAGGGAGCGGTCCCGCCGGCGGTGAAGCGCAAGCTCAACGAGGCGCTGGAAGAGGCCCGGGACGAGCGGCGCGGCGCGTCCTCGCATGCCTCGGGCGAGGAGCCGTTGTTCGAGCCGCCGCCCGCAGCGCCGGCTTCGGTGGCGAAGCCCAAGAAGCGCCGCGCGCGCCCTACGCCTGCTCCGCCGCCGGGCACCGAGGAGGCGAGTGCCAGCGAGAACGACCGGAAGGCTTCCTTCGAGGAACCGGGCGAGAGCGAAGGGGATTTGTCGCAGCCGGTGCCACCGGCGGATCCAGAGGTCGCGGCGCAACTGGCGAAGCGGTTTCGCGGCGAGCCGGTTACGGGCCCGCTGCTGCTCAACCTTGCCGAGCCCGGCAAGGACAAGCACGACGCGCCTGAGCGCTTCCGCTTGCCCATGAGCACGGTGCTCGTCGGCCGCGTCTCCTCGGCGGACTTGGCCCTTCCGGTGCCGAGCGTCTCCTCGGCGCACTGCCAGTTTGAGCCAATTGGACAGGGGCGCGAGTTCGTGTTGCGCGACGCCGACTCGGCAAACGGCGTCTACGTCAACGACGCCCGCGTGCAGCGCCACGTGCTGCGCCACCTCGATGTGGTACGCATTGGTCCTTTGAGATTCCTGTACGTGGCGCCCGGGCGACCGTTTCCGGCGCGGAGCCCGGGCATCAGCGACGAGATTGATACCCGCCGTTTGCAAGAGCGCCGGGGGCAACGCGGCGGCTCCGCCGGGGCCGCCCT
>SKZP01000685.1 GCA_007127275.1 Planctomycetota bacterium | reverse complement strand
TGCAAGGCGGAGGAAGGTGAGCAGCCAGGCGTGGCGAGTCCCGTCGAGCCGCGCAGCCGACGACAACGAAGCTGAGCCGAGCGCAGGTGCTCCGGGGCCCGTGGGTCTCACGCATTGACGTCGGCTGCGCGGCTCGACGTGAATACGGCCACGCTTGCTGCTCGCCTTCCTCCGCCTCTAATGGTCTTCGCTTGTGACGCCTCACCCACGGAATCAATCTAAACATAACTAAACCCCTTCCCGTTCGGGATTCGTAATTTTTTTGCGAAGCCCACGGGCTGCGGCCCGTGGGTCAAAATGCGAATTGACCCACGGGATGAGGCCCGTGGGCTTATTACGAATCCCAAGCGCGAACGGGTTTAGGACGCCACCGCGGGATTTTTGCCCCTCCCTCAAGCCCACTAGCTTTGCCCGTGCGTCGCACGCGAAACACGGTTCGACCCACGGGAGAAGCCCGTGGGCTTGGTGGGGCAAAAATCCCGCGTTGTAGGTCTAGCCCTCGAGATCCCCGCGAACTCTGTTGTTACCCTGCCGATCTCCGTATGCGGAAAGTGTTGCAACTTCCGGAGGCCAGGCGAGGGCGGCGTCTTCGGCTTGCACGGTTAGGTTGGGGTTGTAGGCGGGGTCTTGTGCGAGTTGGGCTTGCCAGCGGGCGGTGAAGTAGGCGCGCTCGGTTTGGTGGCGTCGCTCCTCGGCGTCGGTTCGGGGACGGGGCCCGCGGGTGGCGCTTTCGTGGTGGGTGAGCTGGGCGTGGGGGGTGTAGAGGATGCGGTAGCCCGCGTGGCGGATGCGCAGGCAGAGGTCGACGTCGTTGTAGGCGACGGCTAGCGCGGGGTCGAGGCCGCCTACGTGCTCGTAAACGTCGCGGCGTAGCAGCAGGCAGGCGCCAGTGACCGCGGTGAGGTCCTGAGCCTGCTGGGCGCGGCCGCGATGGGCAGCGGTCTCCGCGGGGAGGTGCTTGAAGTGGTGGCCGGCGGCGCCGTGAATGCCGAGGATGATGCCGGCGTGTTGAATGCGGCGGTCGGGGTAGAGGAGCTTGGCACCGACGGCGCCGACGTCGGGGCGCACGGCGTGGCTGACCATCTCGCGCAGCCAGCCGGCGTGTTCGGGCTCGAGTTCGAGGTCGTTGTTGAGCAGGCCGAGGATGCTGCCGTGGCAGGCGCCGACGCCGACGTTGGTGAGCTCGGGAAAGTTGAACGGGCCGTCGTGGCGCACCACCTTGACGCGACGCTCCCGCGCGGTCAGCGCGGCAAGGTACCTTTTGGTGGCGCGCTTGCGGCTTCCGTGGTCGACGACGACAATCTCGTAGTCCGCGTAGTCGGTGTGGCGCAGCAGGCCTTCCAGGCACGGGCGCAACAGGTCGAGGCGGTCACGCGTCGGAATGACCAAGCTGACCGGCGGCGCCGGCTCCGGTACCGGGTAGCGAAGGCGCAGGCCGCTCCCGCTCGGAGAAACCTCGACGCCGACGCCTTGTTCGCCGCGGCGGGCGAGATGGTCGGCGACGGCCCGTTGCGCGGCTTCACGGGCGTCGGCTGGTTCGCCTGGCGCGGTGGTTGCCGGGACGCCGGGCGCGGTGCACTTGTGATACGTCACCAACGGAATGTGGCGCACGTGCTGCGGCTCCGTAGCGTCGAGCACGCGCAGCGCGAGGTCGTGGGCGTGGGCACCTTCGTAGCCAGCGCGGAAGCCGCCGAGCGAGTCGACGCGGCTGCGCCGGTAGACGCCGAGGTCGCCGATGCAATTCTGCGCGCGCAACAACTCGAGGTTGAGCGCGGGCTTGAAGAACGGCTCGACACGGCTGCCGTCGGCGCGCCGTTCGTCCTCGTCGGTGTAGAGCAACTCCGCCGCGGGGTCGCGCTGCAGCTCGGCCGCAACGGCGAACAAGGCGTGCTCGCGCAGCATGCCGTCCGGCTGAAGCAACGCAACAAACTCACCCTCGGCAAGCGCGAGCGCGTCGTTCAGCACACGGCAGACGGATCCGCGCGCCTCGCGCCTCGTGTAACGCACGCGCTGCGGCTCGGCGGCCTGCGCCTCTTCCAGTACGCGGTGCACCTCCGGGGTGGCCGTCGCGTCGTCGGCGACACAAAGCTGCCAGTACGGATACACCTGGCGCTTGACGCTGCGGATGGTCTCGTCAAGCCCCGGCGGATCCACCGGGTCGCAAACCGGCAACAGCACGGAGATCAACGGCCGGTAGGCGAAGTTGGCCAGACGCGCGTACATTTTGGCTAGCGTGGCCGGGGGGAGCGTGTCGTACCGGCGCACCCATTCTTGGTAGTCGTGCGGATCCGCCGGGTTCGTCGCTTGCTGCGCGGCGGGCAAGCCGAGACGTGCGGCGCGACCGCGGCGCTGGGCGAACAGAATGTCGAGCGCGTCCGCCGCGGCGTGCGAAAACGGGGGGCGGCCGCGCAGCCGGTTGAAGCAGCCGACGAGGAAGCGTCCGAGCTTCCAGGCGCGGGAGGCTTTGAGCGCGGCGACGTGCCGCTCCGCCTCGGCGAGCCACGCATTCGCTTGCCGCAACTCGCTGCGCAGCCGTTCGACGTCCGCGTCTTGCGGAGAGATTTCACGGGGGCTGCCGCCGCTTTCCGCATTTCGCTCCCGGGTGGATGCGTCGCATGCGGGCGCCGGGTAGCCAACGAGGGGGGCTTCGGCGCCGCCGTTTTGCGGGAACGGTGCGGCATCCAGCGGCGCGGCGAACTCGTGATTGCGTTGCCGCATCAGCGCTTTTGCCTGTTCGTAAAGGCGGAGCTCCTCGGCGAGGATCTCTTGCAACTCGTCGCGAACCTGCGGCGACACGTCCCGCGTCCCCGGCGTTTCGGTGGTCGACGACTCGAGCAAGGGCTTGGGCACGGTCCAGCCGAGTGCGTCGGCAATCCGCCGAAGGTCAGCGGAAAAGGTTTCGTGAAAGCCGATGTAGTTGAAGCGCTCCAAGGGAAAGCCACGCAGGATCTCCGCGTACGACGGCAGCCGCAAACGCAGCGAGGGATGCTGGGCGAAGGTGAGGAGGTCGAGCGTGCCGTCGTGGAATTGCTGCGCGAGCCGCTCATCCTCGGGGGCTACACGCTTGCAACGCTCGAAGCAGGCAATCACTCGCTCGAGCGGCTCGCGCAAGAACGCAATATAAATGGCTCCGGGCCACCGCGTCAGCAGCGGCGCCGGGGCGAGGGGACCGAAGAGGGCGCGGGTATGCGGCGCCGTCGCGTGCGAGGTGTGGCAACGTTCCTCCGCGAGGACCGGCCGGTGAAGAGTCTGCAACTCTTCATGAAAGTGGTGGGCGACGACGTGCGGCCAAACGCGTCCCGCCGTCTCGGGAAGGTGAACAAAGACGAATTCGAGCATTGCGGGCGGTCGTCACGACCCTCGGGCGTTGAAAGAAATGTATGTATACGAGGGAGCGCCCCCACTATACGACAGGCCTCGTCGACGGAGAAGTCGCTACAGGCCGGCAAGCTCGAACGAGGCGGCGTTGAGATGAACCTGATTCTTTTGCACCCGCACGAGGTCGAGGCGGCACGGCGTGGCGAGCCTGTGACGTGGCCTGCGACGGACGAGCGGGCTCGCCATGTGCGCGAGGTGCTGCGCACCGGCCTCGGCGAGTGCGTGCTGGTCGGCGTGCCGGGCGGCAAGCGGTTGTGGGCACGGCGGGTCGCTGCGAGTGAGTCGCGCGGCGCAGTGACGCTTGCCGTGGAGCTTGAAAGCGCCGCGGCAGAGGCGGGGCCGTCGCCGGCGCCGTTGCCGGTGACGTTGCTGGTCGGGCTTGCACGGCCGCAGACAATGCGCAAGGTGCTCGTCGAGGCGACGGCGCTTGGGGTGACGGCGTTTCACGTGGCGCGCACCGAGTTGAGCGAACGTTCCTACGCGACGGCGAAGCTGTGGACGGAGCCGGGCGAGCCGTGGCGCCGCCTCGTGGCGCAGGGGGCGGAGCAGGCGCGCAGCACCTACCTGCCGACGGTGACGCACCACCGCTTCGTGGGCGAGGCGCTCGCCGCACTCGCCGCGACGGATTCCGCCGCCTCTACGTCGCGGGTTGCCCTCGAACTGCCCGAGGGATCCGAGGGCCGGCTCGCCACGTTCGAGCCGCCGGCCGCGGCGCACCGAGCGGTGCTCGCCGTGGGTGCGGAGCGCGGTTTTACCGAGCGCGAACAAGCATGGCTGCGCGAGGCTGGCTTCCAGCTTCGCAGTCTCGGTGAGCGCCCCCTGCGCACCGAAACTGCGTGCGTCGCTGGCGTGACCTTGCTCGCGGCCCGCCACGGCTGGCTCTGACGCATTGAGGGACCGGCAGCTCCGCCGCGCACGTCCGGGGGCACAAGAACCTGCACGGTCAAGCATTTTTTTGCCGTCCGGAGAATAACGGCAGCGCTCGGGCTGTTGACTTAGGTGCTGTCAGAAAATGACTTCCGAAGTTGAGCTACTACGCTCGGCTCTGCTTCGTTGTCGTCAGTTGTGCTGTTCGTTGTCGTCGTCTCCGCTGCGCCACTTCTCTTGCGTTCACAATCTTCGCTGGTGACGCACGTCTTCGGAATGTAGCTCCTGCAAGTCCTTGGCAGACTCCGTGAAGCCTCGCTCCCGTGCTGCGTAGCGGCTGCCCCTTCGTCGTTCGAAAGCTGCGCCTTGCACTGTGGCCGCTTGGGCCACAATGCACGGGATCCGTCCGCATGGTGGTTGTTCATTTTCATCGCCACCATTGCTTATTCTCGTTGAAAGCGAACGTCATGGTTGCCACCCCTCAACGGTACCGGTTTCGCAGATTGACCTCTCGCCGAGCATGGACGAGCCCTGCTGCCACCGCGAGCGAACATTCCACGTCGATGCGACTTGTATTGCAACCGCGCCGCGAGGAATCGATCGCCGGGGTGCGCATGTTCGCATGGACCCTTTCCGGATTGTTTGCGTTCATCACGACGACGCTGATCGTCGCCGAGCTTCTCCTCGGTCGCGGTGGCTGGACGTCCGCAGAGTATGTGCGCCGCATCGTGGAAGTGATCGCCTTGATCATGCTTGCGGCGGGCATTCAACTGCGGGTGGGCGCCGCGGGCTCGACGCGGCGTGAACGCGAGATCATGGCAATGATCTTCTTTCTCCTGAACGTTGGGCTCGCCGCCTATTACTCGGCGCGCTACCTGTCCTTTGATGTGGCCCGGATGGCGCCGACCTGGGTATCTCCGATCGTCTTCTTGTTTCCGTTGCTCGTTCCCGGCTGGGTGGGTCTCTACGTGCGGGCGGTCGTGTTCGCTGCGGTCGTCACGCCGGTCGTCTTTGCCTTCTACAGTGCCACGGTCGGTCACAGTGTTTTTTCGTCACAGGTTGCACTGACGTCGGTGGTACTCACGACCGTGGGGGTCTGGGTCAGCTGCGGCCTCGCACTGACCATTGGATCTTTGAGGATGCGCCTCCGGAATCGCCTCGCCGAGGTCGAGAAGGAGCGCGATGAGGCGCACCATGCCTTGGAGAGCTACGGCAGCTATGAACTTGACTCGAGAATCGGCCAAGGCGGCATGGGCGAGGTCTGGGTCGGCCGGCACAAGCTGCTCAAGCGCCCCGCGGCCATCAAGCTGATCCGCCCGCGCCAGAACTCCTCGGACTCGGACATTGTCTCCAAAGAGCGCGCCTTCGACGAAGCGATCGCCCGCTTCGAACGGGAAGCAACGGCGATTGCCATGCTCTCCTCGCCGAACACGGTGCAACTCTACGACTTCGGTCGCACCGACACGGGAACGTTCTTCTTCGCGATGGAATTGCTCAACGGCCTCGACCTTGACGACTACGTGCGTACCTACGGGCCAATGTCGCAGCCGCGGGTGATCTACCTGCTGAAGCAGGCGTGCAACTCGTTGGCCGAAGCGCACGACGCGGGGCTTGTGCACCGCGACATCAAACCGAAGAACCTGTTCATGTGCCGGGCCGGCATCCGCTTCGACGTGCTCAAGGTACTGGACTTCGGGCTCGTCTTCGACGTGGACGGCGCACGCTCGCCCGAGGCCGTCAACCTCACCGCCGACGGCGAAGTCTGCGGGACGCCCGCGTACATGTCCCCCGAACAGGCGCGGCGCCAAGCGATTGACCACCGTTCGGACATCTACTCGCTCGGCGCCGTTGCGTATTACCTTCTTACGGGGACTCCGGTCTTTCGGGCCACGAATCCGATCGAACTGATCGTCGCCCACGTGCAGGAAGCTCCCGAGCCCCCCTCGCAGCGCGCACCGCAGTTGGGAATACGACCGGCGCTCGACGACATCGTGCTTCGCTGCTTGGCGAAGGACCGCGAGCGCCGTTTCGCCTCTGTCTGGGAGTTGTATGACGCGTTGGAAGCCGTTTCCTTCGTCGAGCCATGGTCGCAGCCAAGTGCGAAAGAATGGTCGCAGGACCATCCGAGCGTCTATGCGCAAGCACCTCCGTCCCCGTTCGCGCTTCGCAAGCCGGGCAGCGTACGGCAGAACGGTTCGCGCGCGACGGGACAGGCGACTCCAGGCGTTGCAAACGGGTGCGATACATAAAAATCGAATTGTGCGAATAGTGCGCT
>SKZP01000169.1 GCA_007127275.1 Planctomycetota bacterium | reverse complement strand
CGCCGAAGAGGACGACGTGCTGCCCCGTGTTGAGCCATCCCGTGCCGAGCTGGTTGGGGTGACACTCTCGCAACACCGGCAGGAACGCGCTCTTCGTCGTCACCGTCAGGCGGACGTTGAAGCGGTAGCCGTGCTTCGGATCGAAGGCAATGAAGGCATGTACGTCGAGCTTCGGATCGGCGACATCTTGAGGGGGGTTGAGTCCCGTCTTGCGCTCGACAATCACACCGTAGATGAACGGGCGTGCCTGCTTGCTCTTGGTGATCTCGACACCGAGGCCGGCGTTGACGCAGTCGGCCAAGAGCGCCTTGTCTTTCTTGAACGGCCGCAGTTCGACGAGCAGCGGCGTGCCCTTCGGCAACTTTTCGAGCGCCTCCAGCCCTTTCACGCCTTCCTCCACCACCGGCGAGGTGCCGTACTTGCCGTGCGCGATCTGATAAACGGTCGACTCGTTGACGTGGATCTTGGCGAGTTGACCGGACTGCTCGAAGGCGGTCATCAGGCCCATCGTGAACGTCTCGTTCTTGATCATGCTCACATTGAGCAGGCGACCTTGCGCGAACATGCTGTGTAGTGGCTTCGGGTCGAACTCCGCCTCGATCACCGGCGTCCATTCGAGCTTGTTCTCCTGCGGGCAGGGAATCGCACCGGCGCAGAGGTTGGCAATCAGGCGCAGGTGCCCGAGTTGCTTCTTGGCGATTACCAGCTTGTCGCTGATCACTTTGACCTTCACGGTGTGCTGGCCGCTCAGCTTCTTGCCGTCGGGACCGACGAGCTTCGCCGGCTTGTTTAGCCCCGGCAGGTTCTTGTGATCGAGCAGCACGGCGAGCGAGAGATCGAAGTCGATCGTGATCCGTGCGCCGATATACGTACCGCTCGGCACGTCGGCCAGAGCGATCACCTGTTCCTTGAGGCGGCTATCGAGGCGGGCAAGGTCGACGCGCATCGGCGCATCGAGCACGTCGACGAAGCCGCCGCTCTTCTTCTTCAACTCCAGATCGGCAACGTGGAGGAAGAAGGTGGAGATGCCGCAGTTGGGTACGGTACTCATCGAGGCAAGCGCCCGGGCATCCTTCGGTTCCGGCTCCGGCTCCGGCTCCGGCTCCGGTTTGGGCTTGGGCTTGGGCTTCTTCTTTTTGCCTTCCTCTTCCTCTTCTTCCTCCTCACTCTCTTCCTCTTCTTGCTCTTCTTCCTGCTCGGGGGTGTCACCTCCGGCAATCGCGTCGCTGGACTGTTCTTCGCAGGCAACGAGTGCCCAGGCGGGCAACACGAGCAGGGCGACGATCGCAACACACGAGGCGCGTGCACAAAGGAACTCGAGAACGGACCCGGGGACCAGTGGTCGTTGCATACCGTTTTCTCCTTGAACTCAACGGCGGGACGGACGGCGACCCCTTCCCTTGCACGGTTCATTGCAAGGGACCTCCGCACGGTGCGGATTGTGAGGAAGGGGCCGCGCACCGCCGCAAAGCATTCCTGCCCGCGGCGGTAGGACGTGGAAGGATGACGGCGAAAGAGACGACTCATTCGCCCCGAGCACTCGCCCACGGTCGCGAGTCTGCCCGGTTGTCATGTGACGAGCCCGTCGACTTTTCAGTGAGCCGAGCGTTCAATGGGCTCGTCAACGACAAACGAGCGGTGACGACTGGGTATTCCGCCGTCGACAAGAGTTAGCGCCCACAGGGTAGTTGCTGCGAACGCCTCGAAAAAAGGGGCGTTGCGCGGACCCCCCTTCGGCAGGGTTCGGTGCCTGTTCGACCATTGCCATGAGACACTCAGCAGTGGTGCAGTACTTGTCGTCGCCATGTGACACCGCAAAACGCGCGCAAAGCGGTGAGCAGAGGGCGGGGGCCTCTTGAGGGAACCCGCATAGAATCGGGGGTCGCCTCGGAAGCTCGTGCCCGCCGCTTCCCTCTTGCCGCTGTGGTGGCGTTAACGCGAACGGAGCCGCCTGCACTCTTGGCAAGCGGCTCCGCTTTCGTGGCGCGGTCTGCGCGATTCAAGGGGAGTGGCGACCGATTACCTCGTCGGCGGCTCCTCGACCAGCTCGTCTTGCAGGATCACCACGATGTGGTTGGCGAAGAAGACGACGTTCTGGATATTCCCGTCGTACACGCCGGAGGCCCAGGCGCGATAGATGTTGCGGTCCCCCGCCTTGACGCGCGCATAGATCGCATCGGTGAAATCGATCGGATCGAGGTACTGATCGACCTGGTCATTGTCGACGATCGAGAAGTACTTCGTCCCGTCCTTCACCGCCCAGAGGATCAGGTGCGAGTTGTACTTGTGCAGCTTCTCCGCCTTTTCTTCGCACGCATTGCACGAGTGCACCAGGGCGCGGACGCAGTCGAGCAGGTTGAGCCAGACTTCGCAGTCGTTGACGAGGCTCGTCGTCACGCACTTGCGATCGCGCGGATACACGACCTCGAGCTCGTCTTCCGGGCAGACGACTTCGATCGCAAAGAACGAGAAGCTCGGCCGGTAGTTCGAGTAGCGTACTTTCTTGTTTCCGAGCAGGGGAAGCTTGAGTTCCTCTTCCTTCGGGAGCCGGAAGCCGTAGAAGCAGATGCAGCACTCTTTTTGCTTCGAATGGCTGTGGTGCTTCTTTTCCTTCTCTTTCTTGAAGCAGCATCCGCAGAGGTCGACGCTGGGCGCGTGAACGTGGATTTCCCTCCATGAGTAAGGGGTGGAGGACTCGTTCACGATGTAGTTGACGGGCAAGCACTGAATCGTGCAGACCTCCAACGTGAAGGTTTCCTTGTGAAGGTCGAAGGTGTGGTCCTTCTTGTGATGCTCGCCGCAATGAAGTGCGGGCAGCACGCGGACAAGGGCTTCGATTTCCTTGCAGTGCTTGTTGCTGAGCTTGATCTTCTCGAATTCGACTTTCTTCTTCTTTTTCTTTGTTTCCTTCGGGAAGATATGGCCGAAGGCGACGACGAGCTGGCGCATTCGCCACCATTCTTCGGCGCGAACTTGCGGATCGCACTCGACCAAGAAGGGGACATAGCCGGCCTCGATATCCACATCGAGCTGGATATTGAAGCGGTAGCCGTGTTCCTTCGAGAAGGCAACAAAGGCATGCATGCGGCTCGTCGGCCTTAGCACGACGCCATAGGCGAAGTCGCTTGCGTCTTCGCCTTCGGTGACTTCCACGCCGAGGCCCGCGTTGACGCAGTCGGCGAGCAAGGCGTTGTCGTTCTTGAAGGCGCGCAGATCGACGAGCAACGGTGTTCCCGTGGGGAGATCGAAGAGGTCTTTCAATCCGTCGACGCCTCGCTTGGCAATCGGCTGTACACCGAAGGTGCCGTGGGCGATCTGATAGACGGTCGACTCGTTGACGTGTACGTCGGTGATCTGGCCGACGTCTTCGAACGCCGTGGCGAGGCCCATTGTGAACTGGTGATTGATCACGCTCACGTCGAGCAAGTAGCCCTGGGCGAACATGCTTTGCAGCGGATCGGGGTCGAATTCCGCTTCGAACACCGGCGTCCATTCGAGTTCGTTTTCATCCGCGTCGGCAACGGCGCCCGCGGCGAGATTGGCGATCAGCCGGAGGTGTCCGAGCTGGCCTTCCTCGATCGTCAGCGAATCGCCGATCACGTCGATGCTGACGGTGCGTTCGTTTTCGCCGGGCTCGGCGGGAGTGACCACCAGCGGATTGCCGTCGGGATCGACGAGCGTGGCCGGTTCTTGGTTGCCCGGCTCGAGGGAATTGATCAGGGCTTGCTGGTCGAGGATCACGGCGAGGGACTGCTCCAAGTCGAAGGTGATCCTAGCGCCGGTGTATTCACCGCTGGGCACGTCGCTGATCGCGATGGCCTGCTCCTTGAGACGCTGATCGAGCCGCGCCAAGTCTACCCGCATCGGCGCGTCGAGGAGATCAATCCAGCCGCCTCCCTGCTGCTGCAACTCCACGTCGGTGATGTGCAGGAAGAAGGTGGAGATGTCGCAGTTGACCTGCGTGCTCATCGAGGCGAGCGCGCGGGCGTCGTTCGGCTTCGGCTTCGGCTTCGGATCGGGCTTGGGTTTCTTTCCCTCTTCCTCTTCTTCTTCCTCCTCGGGATCGCCGGGGTCGGCGACGGTACCCTCGTCATCGTCGTCGGAGTCGCTTTCGCAACCGACGATGGCCGCGGCGGGCACGACGAGCAAAGCGACGAGCACGAAACAAAGCGTGCGCGAACGAATCAGCTCCGCAAGCGATGCGGGAAACAGAGAACCGTGCATAGTCAACGCTCCTTGTCGGGAGAGATCGGGACGGACGGCGACCGCATCCGCATGCGTCGAACGCGCGGACCGAGATCCATCACTTCGGATGCGAGGGATGAAGCCGCCTGGAATACGCCACGGACCTCCCGCATCCGCGACGTAACACCACTACGATTCGAGCCCGGCAACGTCACCGAGCCAACCGAACTTGGGATGCGTACCGAGTCGGTGCGTAGGGCCGACTCGCAGCGATCGCGACAAGAGCAGCAAGCCGAGCGGGACTCGCAGGTACGAGTCAACCCGGTTCGCCAACGACGAGCACCGCGATGGTTGCTGTGTCGCACCGCCGTCGGGCTCGCCATCGACAAACGAGCAATGACGATTGGGTATTCCGAGAGCGACGACAGATTTCGCTTTGGAGACGTTCGTCGCGAACCCGCCTAGAAAGGGGGCTCAAGCGCCTCGCCCTCTTTGGGGATCTCCCAGTCTTGGTCGAATACGCCCCAACGCGCACGCCGCCCAAAGGCTTGCGGCTTCCTGGCCAATCGGCAATTCGACGCGGTTGCAGACAACGGCGCGGTGGCGAGAGCCCCGTTGGCCTCGACCTCGGGTCGACGAGGCCGCCGCGCTGCACGGGTGACATTCCTTGCGTGCCCGAGCGAAGACGCCAACGCCGCGGCGGGACAACCCCCCGGCGACACGTTCATTCGCTGTCCTCGGCAAGAAAGCCGCGCAACGCCTCGTCGTCGTACCGCCGCACGCGGCCGAAGCCGGTTCTCGCCAAGTCTTCGAGCACCGCCGCATCGGAGTCGGCCATGCCGATACCGGTGATCTTCGCACGCCGGTGAAGGTTCATGCGCTGCACATCGGCCACGAAGTGATGAGGAATCGGCGAGTCCGCCGCGTGCAATGGCCGCGCATACGGTCCCGGCGTTTGCGCAGACTCTTGCCCCTCCGGCAACGGCTCGTCATGCGCTGCGAAGTCGTCCCAGTTCGGCGCACTCCCACTGATCACGACGATCGCTCCCGCTCCCGTCGTCAAGCCGCGACGCGACACATCCTCCGCTGCCGAGATCGGCTCGTCGGTCGTGACGCGAAACGCCTGACGCAACGCACCGTGTAGGTTCGAGCGCTGCGAGGTCTCCTCGGTGGGCACCTTTAGCTCGCGCAATTCGTTGATGATCGCACGCTTGTTCGGTGAATGCGCAACGACGAGCCGCGGTGTGGTCTCGAGCTTGCGCGGATGCGTGCCGGTGACGATGACGCATACGTGAGTGGCCTCGGGCATATGACGCAAGATTCGTTCGAGGTAGCGGCGCCCAGCGTCGAAATACGTTGTTTCGCCGTCGACACTCCGCGACATCGCGGCGGAGCCGTCCAAGATATAGACCACGCGGTCATAGTAGGGCCGGGTATCTCGCAGAACCCTTGGTTGAATGTCCGGCTCCTCGGGGACCACGCCCTCAGTGAGCAACTCGAGCCACGCTTCCGCGCACCGCCAAGTTTCACGGTTGAAGATACGCCGCAGCACACGGTCGAGCACGGCTTTCGCATCGTGGCTCATGCGCCGCGCCTGCAATTGGCGGATCACCGGTGTCGCCGCAGCGGTGTAACGTTCGCTGCCGAGTTCGTCGCGCAACTCGTAAAGCACGACAGCGGCGCTGCGCAGCAACACCGCAGCTTCGTGGGGATCGCGCGGCAACCGCTCCATCACCTCCGGCAACACATCAAGCGCCTCGAGCCGGCCGGCGCGTGCAAGCGCTTGCAACGACGTGGCGCGCAAAACCACGTTGTCGTGGCCGTGGATTTCGTCGAGCACCACTGCAAGCTCACCGTGCGCGGCACGGATTCGCTGGCCGTGCCACCACAACCAGGCATCGGCATCCGCCGCCGCGGCGGAGAGCCACCGCTGCCACGGCTCGACGAACCGCTGCTCGTCGAACACCGCCCCGCAAATCGTCGCCGTCGTCGCGCGCACCTCCGCCACCGGCTCGTCCGGCGGCTCGAGATACCGCTTGCGCAGCACCTCGAGAGCTCGGGGATCGCGCGACAACGCCAGTCGTCCCGCGCTGCGCGTCCGCACCGAAAGCGACGGTCGTTCAAGGTCCGCCCGGTACCGTTCGAGCAGAGGCGCGAACGCCTCCGCATCCCCATCCCGCTGCGGCTCGGCGCTCGTCAAGTGAGAAGGGGTCACGAGAAAAGGTGCTGCCACGCATGCAAGCACCATCAGCAAGATTCGAAACCGCATCCTAGGGCATCCGGTCGGCAGGCGCAGGAAAGATTCACGCTCCCTTTGAACCGAGAAGTCCCAAGGATCCCGCAAGTTTTGCTCGAAT
>SKZP01000333.1 GCA_007127275.1 Planctomycetota bacterium | reverse complement strand
CTTTGTTTTCAGAGCGCGCGTGTAATTTGCGCGGGGCCGTTCGGCCGTGGGTCTCCCGGGCGGACACGGAGGCCCGCCCTTCGAATTCGTGGTTGGGCAAAGTTCGCCAAGACTCAATACTAGCCCTTTACCGCGCCGGCGGTGAGGCCGCGGACAATTCGTTTCTGCAGCAGCAACACGACCAGCACGAGGGGTACCGTCGCGACCACGGCAGCCGCGCTTTTCTCGCCCCACGGGATGTCGTAGTGGCCGCCGAAGGTGGCAATCCCGACGGGCAGCGTCTTCATTGCTGGGTCGGTCATGATCAGCAGCGCAAAGAAAAACTCGTTCCATGCGAAGATGAACACGAGGATGGCCGCGGTAAAGACGCCCGGTGCGGCGACGGGAAAGAAGACGCGCCAGAGCGCCTGCCACGGGCTCGCTCCGTCGAGGCGTGCCGCTTCTTCGAGCTCATGCGGAATTTCGCGAAAGAAGCTGACGAGGATCCAGATGCAAAGCGGCAACGCAAGGGCGGTGTACGGCGTCACAAGCCCCGGGTAGGTGTTCACGAGCCCGAACTCGCGCAGCACGCTCACCACGCTGCCCACAATGGCAATTTGCGGAAACATCGACGCGAACAGGATCAGCGCCAAGAGCGTCGAGCGCAGCCGGAAGCGAGAGCGTGCAAGCGGATACGCGGCGAGTGCACCGAGCAGCACCGTAATCAGCGTGGTAGCACCGGCGACCAGAGCGCTGTTGAGGATGAAGCGCAGCATGTCGTGACGCGTAAAGATCACCTCGTAAGAATGCCACGAACCGTCCGGCCACACCGCCGGCGGCTGTGCGACAATCTGCGCGGGGCTTTTGAAGCTCGTCAGCAGAATCCAGAGAAACGGCCCGAGACTCGCGACGACGACCAACAGAAGGGTCGCCGCCCACCCAACGCGCGCCGCCCAAGGGCGCAACCGCATGAGCAAGGGGGCGTTTCGCATAAGACCAGCGGGCTCGTGGTGCCATTCGCTGCCGGGGAGGATCCTGCCACACCGTTGCTGGCGGAGAAAATACGGGAGATGCCAAGTTACAGGTCGGGCACCGTGCGTGACGGCGTGGCGGTGAGACGGCTGTCCGTTACGGGGGAATAGGCTACGCAGGGTGCTTGTTGTGCCCGTAGCGAACGCTTGGCATGCTGCAGGTGGCCGCTGTGCGTCGCCGGCGACGGACGGCGCTACGACGCGGGGTACGCTTGGCGCGTGCCTGCTCCGACGGTCGAACACCGTGGATGAATGAGATTGCGAGCCGTGGATATGTGTGATCCGTCCTGCGCCTCTACCGCTTCGCCTCCCGCGGCACAGCCTCCGCGAAATGACGGCCTCCCCGGCGACGCGAAGGCCGGCGACGACAACGAGGCACGGCCGTGGTATGCGGAGAGCTTCGGCCACGAGTATCTCGACCGGTATCCGCGGCGTGACCGCGCCGAGGCGGCGGCGGCGGTCGGCATGCTCGCCTCGCGACTCCCCCTTGAGGAGCGCGTCGTTCTGGACCTCGCCTGCGGCGCCGGGCGGCACATTGCGCCGTTGCTCGCCCAGGGGGCAAGGCGGGTCGTCGGGCTCGACCTCTCGGAGGCGTTGCTTGCGGTGGCCCGCCACGACCTCGAGCCGGAATTGGGCGCGGGACGCGTCGAGCTTGTGCCCGGGGATATGCGGGAGATTCCGCTCGCGCAGGACTCGGTCGACGTCGTCACCAATTTCTTCACGAGCTTCGGCTACTTCGACAGCGAAGCGCAAGACCGTCGCGTCCTTGCCGAGGTCGCGCGGGTGCTGCGCCCCGGCGGCCACTTCATGCTCGACTTCTTCAATGCACCAAAGGTGATTGCGGAGCTTGTCGCCGAGGAAACGCTCGTCGTAGACGGAAAGCCACACCGCGTTGAGCGCTGGTTCGACGAGTCGCGACGCCGGCTGGAAAAGCGGGTCTACGACGCCGCCAGCCGGGTCCAACTGCGCGAGTCGGTCCGCGCCTACGAGCCGGACGAGTTGCATGCGCTGACCAGGGACGTCGGCCTTAGCCGTGTCGAGCAGCTCGGCGGGTATGACGGCTCGGTATACGACCCCGCAACGAGCCCCCGTATCATTGCCATCTTTCGCAAGTGAGCCGACCAACAAGGCTTCCAAATTCGGCGGAAGGGTGGTCCTTCGCGGGCCTCCCCGCCCACCCGTCACACAACCCGCTCACATGTGAACCGCTGTGGGCGCGCAGGCCCACCCTACAGAAATTGTTGTTCCAAAAATTTTCGGCTGCACCCCCAACACAAACGACGGGTGCGTCCGAAGATTGTGGGTGCGACCACCCCGAATCATGAGTCGGCGACTTGCGAACCGCTGGTTTTGACGCCGGAGCTTGCCAGCACAACGCTGGATTTGTTCCCCGTGTGCCCTCGAAGGGGCGCCCGACGGTCGTGCAGGGCGGCAGCCAACTGCCGTTTCCTGCTCTCCGGACGGGGTCAGTGAAACTCCCAGATGAGGCGGCGCTGTCGCTCCTCGTCGCCGCCTTGCAGGTAGCGGATTTCAAAGCGGTGGACCGTAGATTTGCGCAGCGCGTTGCGCAGCATGGTTACGTTGCGGATCTCGGTTTCCTCGGTGCGGTCTCCTTCGTAGGTGATCACGGAACGAATCAGGTCCCCCTCGGCGAGGCCGCGCTCGAGTATCAACGCGTCGTCGGCGACGGCGTCGTTGCCTTCCCCAATGGCGGGCAAGGGATGGCCTTGACCAATGTAACGCCTCGTCTCTTCGATCAACTTCGCTCGTTCGCTGCGCGGCATCTTGTATTCGACGGCGCCGCGCCCCAGCGGGGTGCGCACTGGCTCGAAGCGGGGTGCATCATAAAGGCCGACGTAGCCAAAGGGACCCATGCGGTCGACGACATCCTGGGCGAGGCGCGACTGCCAGAATTCGAGGAAACGGGCTGCGGCGGAGCCGGGTTTCACCGCGCCGTCGCTGTAGGCGTACAGTGAGCGCACCAGCGGGTAGCTGCCGTTGCGGATGGCCTCCGGCTGCGGCGTGACGGCTTGGCGACCGCTGCCGCGCAGGGCGAGGACGCGTATCTGTGCGCGATGGCTCTCTTGCATCTCGTCAAGCACGGCGAGCGGTACGAAGCCAATGCGCTCCGCGCGGTTGCCGCGACCGGCGGCGATGTTGCTTGCGGTGACTTCGTCACGGGTCGTTTGCGTGTAACTAAGTGCGCCGTTTGGCTGACCGGGTTCTCGCCCGTCGAGCGCGACCTCGCCGAACATCTCGGCGGCCCAGCCGCGCGGATAAAACGTCAGACGAACTTGGTCGAGTCCGTCGTCGTCGACGCCGTCGAGGTCGTTCCAGTTACGCACGCGTCCCTCGAACAAGCGCCGAAGGTCGTGCATGGTCAGGCGCTCGAGCGGATTGTCCTTGTGAACAATGATGGCAAGCGCCTGCTTGCCGACGAGATGCGCGTGATACCGGGCGTCCTGCGGCAGCCGCCGCGTCGTGACAATCAGGCGAGTGGGGTCGCGCTCTGTGTCGGCGTCGACCTTTGCGCCGTCGCCGAGCAACGCCTCGACCCGTCGCTCGCTAGCGGTAAGCGTGATGCCGACGTCGGTGTGGACGCCGTGCTGCATTGCCTTGGCGATGTTGCTGGTGATCCCGTGCGCTTCGCCGGTTGCGTACAGGCGCAGGCGTTCGCTGCCGCGCCGGTTGAGGGACCAGTACTCCGGCGCGTAGCGGGGGCCCTCTTGCGGGAAGAGTTCGTGCCAGAGCTTTTCATGCGCGCTTCGCGGCCTTGCCGGTAACGCGCCGCCGTCGCGCAGCAGGCGCTGGCCGAGTTCGGAGTGCGCGAACGCGTAGAACAGGCTTTCCGGCGAGCCGGGCGCGAAGCCCTCGCCGTCGACGCCGCCGGCGCGCACGAGCTTGAGCGGACTCGCCAGCGGATACTCGCCGTCGCGCACCCGGCGCAGAATGGCCGGGGATACGCCGTTGACCGACACGGCGGCAATGCGGGCTCGCTCGCGGGGGTGATCCACCGGCAGGAGATTGGCAAAGCCGACGGTGCGGCGTTGTTCGTCCTCTTGGATGCGCTCGCGGATGGTGCGCTCAATTACCGTCGGGTCGGACCCGTCGATGTGCTCCACCGCCCCCGCTTCAAGGTGGTCGAGCAACGTCTGCCGCAGATAGGCGCCGAGGGCGGTTTCTTCGTGCGGCAGCAGCAGCGTGACCGGCTCGGCGTCGTCGGGGTCGTCCTCCGAGTGATCCTGGCTGTTGCCGCCGAGCGGGGTGCTGCCGCGCCACTCGCCGGTGGTGAGCAGGTGCGCGAGTTGCTGTTTGTTGAGTGTGCCGCGGGTGCGTTGCAACTCGGGGTCGGCAAGCAAGACCGTGCCGAGCCAGGCGACGGTGCTCTCGTGCAGACGTTGATGTTCACCGTCGCGCCGTGTGATTGCCTGGGGGAGCTGTTCGCCGAGGACGAGGGCGACGGCGTTGCGCTGGCCGGCCATGGCTTGCAACGCGTCGTGGGTGGGCTCGACGAGCGGTTGCGCGACGTTGATGTGCGGGTAGCGGCGCTTGAAGCCCTCAATGACGGGCTCGAAGGCGGAGATGGCCCACGGCGAGGCGTAGATGCGCAAGGTGACGCTGCGTGCCCCGGGGATCTGCGCCGCTCGGATGCGTTCGACGTCGGTCGGCGGCCAGTGTGCCGGGTCGCTGCGCAGCGCAGAGAGCGGCGTATGCGGGTCGCGGGGCCCGGCGCTCGGCTCGTCGGGGCTGTGGCGGCTTGCGCGACTCGAGCGGCTCGGCCAGCCAATGCGGCTGTCCATCTCGGCACGGTAGCGCACCCGCTGTTCAAGCGCGGCGACAATCCGCTCGCCGAAGATGCGTCGCGACTCCGCCTTCACATTGTCGGCGTGCTCGGGCAGACCGGCCCGTTCGTACACTTCGTTTGCGTCGTGGCGGTAGTGTTGCAGCTCGTCGCGGGAGATGTTTTCGAAGCGGCTCTCAAGCCTGCGCAGCATGTCTTCGTTGCCGAACAGTGCGAGCAAGAGATCCAGCCGCCGGTGAGCCCGGGCAAACGCGGGGCCGTAGGCGCGTGCCCGGCTGGGACGGTTGTTGTCGAGCGAGGCGGCGGTGCTGGCGTCGAGGCGTTGCCAGGTATCCTCGACTCCTTCGAGGAAGCGGAGGGTCTCGTCGGGGTCGTCGCTCACGTTGTCGAGGATGCGTTGCGCGCGCGCTCCGACGTCGCTGTCGGCGTGCGTCAAGGCAAGCTGCTGTAGCGTGTCGTGAAGGCGCATCTCGAGGCCCATTTGCTCGACGAGACGCAGCGCCATGAATTGGACGCCCTCGTGGTCGTGCAAGAGATTGGCGCGCAACATGGGTACGTAGGCCGAGGCTTCACGGCCGCCCGGCGGCCCGGCGCGGCGGAAGATCTCGCGCAGCGCCTGCATGGCCACCACGCGCAGCAGCGGCGCGGCGGACGCCGCGGCTTCTTCCCGGAGGAACGTGCGCACCTCCGGCGAGTCGGTCTCGCCGAGCAAGGTAAGAATCTCGTGTTTGTGCGGCGCGTCGTTGGCGTACACCTCGAAAAGAAGCGCGGCCACCTCCGCTTCGTCAATATGCTCGCGGGCCAGGTTCATTCCCTGCTCCCAGCGCGCGTCGTCGTCGAACGGCTCGCCGAGCAACTCGCGCAACCGTTCGAGGATGGTGGCAAGCTCAAGCTGTTCGTTGGGGTCGTCGTCACCACCGTTACCCGGCACGGAGTCGTCGCCGTCGCCATTCTCGGGGTCTTGAGTCCCTTCCCCGTTCGCGTCTCCGTTGCCGTTGCCAGTGCCAGTGCCAGTGCCGGTTCCGTTGCTTTCCGTGTCGTTGCCGTTGCCGGGGTCGACGCCGGTCTCGCCGTCTCCGTTGTCTTGGTCGTTGTCCTGCGGCTCGGGTCTGTCGTCGTGGTTTCCGTCGCCGTCGCCGTTTTCGTTTCCGCTGTCTGGCTCGTCAGGGTCGCCGTCCGAGGCGAGGGGGTCGTCCTTGTTTGGATCTTCGTGGTCACCGTTTTCGGGAGGCGTCGTCGCGTTTCCGTCGGTCTCGTCGTCGCTGGTGCTCGGCTGGTCCTGCGGGCTTGCAAGACCACTGCCGTTGCCGTTGCCGTTGCCGTCGCCGTCGCCGTCGCCGTCACCGGGAACTTCTTCGCTGTCCGCGTCCGCTCCGCCTACGGTTCGCTCGTCGTCCGCTGAGTCGTCGACGCCCGGCCAGCCGGGGCCGAGACCGTAACCGAGCAGCAAGCCGCCGAGCAGCAGGAGTACCACCGCGGCGGTGAGCCAGCCCACGACGGGTCGCCGTCGCACCGGTACGCGCCGGCGGGCACTGCTGCGCCGCGCCGAGGCCGAACGTGCTTGCGGCCGTTGGGCAACGGAAAGACCGCTCGGCACCTCCCCTGCGCCGCCTTTCACGACCGCCTGCGACTCGCGTGACGTCCCAGCAAGTTGCCCGTGCTCGGCCGGCGTATTCGCCTTCGCGCCACTGTTCGTTGGCGAAGCGGGGCTGGGTACCGGGTCGGGCTCCAACTCG
>SKZP01000596.1 GCA_007127275.1 Planctomycetota bacterium | reverse complement strand
GCGTGCCAGCCCCGAAGGGGCGTCCGGCGGTAGCCCAGGGTGGAGCGCAGCGGAACCCTGGGATTGTCGGAGCCGCGACCGGTCTCCCTGCGTCGTCGCGGCTCGCTTCCAATCCGAGTTCGGATTCGGCTTCAACGTTGAAGGGTGAGCACCCTCCGCCACCGCGACCCAGGGTTCCGCTTCGCTCCACCCTGGGCTACCGCCGGACGCCCCTGCGGGGCTCGCATTGGTTGCCGGCACGAGTATGTGGTGAGCGTCAAACTTGATGTGGTTGGCCGTCATTACTCGTCTCCCTCCTCGTCCCCTTCCTCCGCCACGTTGAGCACGTCGGCGAGTGGCTGGCCAATGAGTTGCTCGAGGCGCGCTACGGCTTGAAAGCGCTCGGTGCGGGCGCGGGCCAGGGCTAGCTCGAAGTTGTGCGAGACCATTTGCGCTTCGAGTACCTCGCCGAGGGTGGTCTCCCCTTCGCGCTCCAGCGACTCAATCTTGTGTGCCGCGGCGCGTGCCTCCGGCAGCAACACGTTGCGGTACAAGTTGACGAGCCGCTGCGCCCGCTGGTATTGCGTGAACGCGCGCACGAGCTCCGCCTGGGCGTCGTACGCCGCCTGTTGCTCCGCGGCTCGCGCCACGTCCTCGAGCTGCGCCGCTTCCTCGGCCGCCGCCCGCACGCGCGAGCCCCACCACGGCAACGAAAGGCCCACGGAAATCCCGACCGCGTCACGCTGGTCGTGCTGCACGGCATACTCCGCGCCGAGTGTGATGTCGGGCACGGCCAGCAGTTGCGCCGCCGCGGTGCGCCGCCCGGCCGCTTTCGTTTGCGCCGCGGCGCGTTGGAGCTCCTGGCGGTGCACGAGCAAACGTTGCGTCAACTCGGCAAGCTCTGCCTGCAAGGTCACGTCCGCCAGCGGTTGCGGCTCGGGCAGCGCCTCGGCCGGCACCCCGACCAGCCGGCGCAACTCGGCCTCGGCGTTCTGCAAGTTCTCCGCGAGGGTGATCTGGTCATACGCAAGCTGCGCCTGCTGCGAGCGCGCCTTGAGCGCATCCAACACGGCCACCGAGCGCCGCGGCGGCGCAAACCGCTCGTCGTCGTCGTCCTCTTCCGCCGGCGGGTCCTCACGGGCCTGCCACGCCTCGGCCAACTCGGCGAGTCGCGCATTCAGCTCGTAGTTCGCCTCGGCAATCTCCACGGCGCGCTGCAGGTACACGACCTCGTGATACTGCACCGTGATTTGCGCAATCAGGTCGCGCACCGCCGCCTCATACGCAAGCTGCTCCGCATCCGCCTCATGGCGCAATGCGTCCGCTTCGCGAGCCCGGCGGCCCGGCCACGGCACGGTCTGCATCGCCATCACGCGGTGGCGCGTGTTCATCATTGGCTCGGGAAAATAGGTGTACTCGACGCGCAACGGCGGCAGCGCAATCTGCACCGGCCGCTGCCGGGCCGCTTCCCACTGGGCGCGCGCGCCGCGCAGTTTCGGGCTGTGCTCGAGGCCGAGCTCAATCAGTGCGGCCAGCGGGTTCTCCGCGTCGGTGGTGAAACCGTCGGTGCGCAGTTCGCGCGCATCATCCGCAGGCAGCGCCGACGCATGCAACGCCCGGTCCCGCGGCCCGTCCCCCACGGCAATCACCGGCGGCGAGGTGCCGCACGCGGTGATGAGGAAGGCCGCGGACACAATCACAAGGTGCAACGCAATCCGCCCCAAGCCCACGGACTTCGTCCGTGGGTCGACTCGCGTTCCACGTGGGGATGCCGCGGTGCGGTTTGCCGCGGTGTCATGCAACGTGGTGTCACTTAACGTGGTGCCGTTCCACGCGGCGCCGTTCCACGCAGTTGGGTTCGACCCACGGGCGAAGCCCGTGGGCTTGGGGGGAGGAGCGCCCACGAAAAAGCGCACGGCGGCGCTTTCCGCTAGCGACTTTCGTTGTCGCCCGGCGGTTCTTCCGCCGACTTTGCCGCGGTGACACTTACCTCGGCGGGCTCTCCCTTGGGCGCGGCTCCGTTGCTGCCATACGTGCCGTGGGACCCTGCCTCGGCATGTGCCTGTTCGGCGGCCGCTTGCAGATTGCCGTTGCCATTGGATGCTGTACCGTTTAGCTCCTCCGGCGGTGGCGTGTTCATCACGACGAGTTCGCTCGAGTCGAACGTGCTCATGCGCATCGACTTGGCCGCCTCTTGCGCGGGAACGGTTCCCTTTTCGACGTCGGTGGCCTGCGTGAAGAACGTCAGCAGGAAGCCGAGATACTCGCGCATCTCCGTGCGGCGGACAATACGATCGATGAAACCGTGCTCGAGCAGGAACTCGCTGGTCTGGAAACCCTCCGGCAGGTCCGTCTTGATGGTCTGCTGGATCACTCGCGGACCGGTGAAGCCCAGAAGCGCCATCGGCTCGGCGACAATCACGTCGCCGAGGCTCGCAAAGGAGGCCATCGAGCCGCCCATCGTCGCGTTGGTCAGCACGACGACATAGAGTCCGCCTGCTTCCTTGAAGCGACCGAGCGCGGCGGAGGACTTCGCCATCTGCATCAAGGAGAGCACCCCCTCCTCCATGCGCGCCCCGCCACCGGAGCCGGAGATTAGCACGAGCGGCAGCTTGTGCTCGGTGGCGTACTCCGCGGCGCGGGCGATTTTTTCGCCGGTGACCGAGCCCATCGCCCCCATGATGAAGGTCGGGTCGATCACACCGAAGACGGACTTTGCGCCGTTGATGCTGCCGACGCCGAAGACCGCGGCATCGCGCTGCCCGGTACTCTTCATCGCCGCCTTGAGCTTGTCCTTGTACGCCTTCTTGGCGCGGAAGGTCAGCGGGTCGGTCGACTCGAGCTCGGGGAAGAGCTCCTCGAACTGGCCGTCGTCGAGCAGTTGCTCAATGCGCTTCTTGTGGTCAATCCGGAAGTGCCAGTCGCACTCCGGGCAGCATTCAAGCAGGGCCTCGACGTCGCGCTTGTAGACGAGCGAGTTGCAGTTCTCGCACTTCATCCACAGGGCGTCGGTGTTGTTTTGCTTCTTGATGCGGAACGGGAACTTCCAAGCCATTGGCCGCTCCCCTCCTTTGGGTAGTTTGCACATGGTTGGGTAGACCGACCGCCCAGCACCGCCGCGCGCAGCGAAGCGTCGTCGTCCCCGCCTCGGGGAGACAACCGCCACGCCTCCACGACGGATCGGCTCGAATCGGTCGCGGCAGCCGCCGGCAAGCCGTGGCCACCTTCCCGCCGGGAACTTGGGCTTGCACCGCCGTCCCGACACACAGGGATCATTTCGGCCGCAGCACCCCTCTCCGCCAGCCGTTTCCGATCAATCGGAGCCGGCGGCGCGGCACGCGCAGCCCCGCACAACGATTATGATCGACGTGCGGTCTTTACGGTGTTTGCGGCGGCCGAGCGGATTTTGCCGATCGGTACCGCATAATCGGAGGCGCGAAACACGTAACTGCCGGCGACGATCACATCGGCGCCCGCGGCGATCGCGTCTCCCACGGTGGTGGCGTTGATGCCACCGTCGACCTCGATGCGCAACCCATCGAGGCCGCGGCCGTTGGCCTCGCGCCGCAGCGCTCGAACCTTTTCGAGGCAGTGCGGCAGCAGCGCTTGGCCGCCGAATCCCGGATGGACCGTCATGACCAAGGCCAGGTCGATCCGTTCCAGGTAGGGAACCAGGGCCTCGGCAGGCGTATCCGGCGAAATCGCCAGGCCCACCTGGAGCCCCAGGTTACGAATGTCCTCAATTGCGGCCTCCACCGTCGCGGCGTCATCGGTCGTGCCGATCGTCTCCAGGTGAAAGCTCAAAACCGTCGCGCCGGCCTTCGCAAAGGCCTCCGCATAGCGCGTCGGCTGCTGAATCATCAGGTGCACATCGAGCGGCTTCGTCGCCACCCGCCCGATCGCCTCGACCACCGGCACACCGAAGCTGAGGTTCGGCACGAAGTGGCCGTCCATCACGTCGAGGTGCAGCCAATCGGCTCCGGCCGCCTCGCAGGCCCGCACCTCCTCGCCAAGCTTGGCGAAGTCGCAGGAGAGCAAACTGGGGGCGGCGAGAACTGTCGTCACGCACCTCTACTCCGTGCTCGTGTTCGGCTACCGGTTCTCCCCTGCGTGCATATCACATCCGCACGCAGGGTGGTACGCCGAATCCATCCCTGCAAAGCGAGCAAGCAACGCTCGATGTTCACCAAATTGCCAATGAAACCGTCGGCTCGGTGCGGTGACGAAGCCGTCACCCCCACGAGTGTACGTCGAAGCGATTGGCAAGATTGTCCCCCTTCTCAACACGTTCGTCAACACTTATCCGGTACTTTTCTACAAGTCATCAGGGCTACCCCCGAGAGTGCCGCGGCGACCGGCATAAGGTTGTGGAAACTCCGCAAAAGCCTGGACGACTGCGCGCGTCGATCCGCCAAGCCACCGACGTCGAGGCCGGGGCGTCTACACGCAACCCTTTGTGACGCCGCTGAACGACACTTCCACGTGCCTGGGAACGGACACGACACTCGCTTCAGGCGCTGTCGGTGGTTTCGTCCAGCCAGTCCGCGAAGCTCGGGTTCAGCCCCGGGGTGAGCGTGGCGATGCAGGGCACCGTATACGGATGGTTTGCTTCGATGTACCGGCGAAGCGCTTGCTCGTTGCCGGGAGCGGTCTTGAACAGCGCGACCTGCTCCGGCTCGTCTTTGACCTCTCCCTCCCAGAGATAGATGCTGCGGCTCGTCAACACGTTCACGCAGGCGCACAAGTTCTCAGCGAGGGCCCGCTTCGCAAAAGCGGGGATGTCCGCGTCGGCAGGAAACGTGACGTAGAGAAACACACCGCGCTCGGTGGCGCACATGCCGTCGGTTCGGCGGCTCGCTTCGTCGCTCATGGCCCCCCTCTCTCTCATGCATTTGGATCCACCACGCCTTCGGCGTGACCTCCCTGGCACCGTATCTTTTTCTCGCCGGGGGAGCGACAAGATGCGCCCCCGCGGGCAGCCGGCTGACAGTTTCCCGTGCGGGGACCGTGCGTTCGTGCGAGGTCACGGTTGTGAAGCTGCGGGGTGCGGCGATGCGTCGCGGCTACCGTCGTGACCGCAGATCCCGGAGGCAATCTCACGTATGGAAGAGGCCGTACCATGTGGCCAAACAAGCGGCTGCCCCCCGCCCCTGAAACGCAACGAAGCCCACTCGAGGCACGCCGGTGCCTTGGGTGGGCTTCGTTGATGCGGGCAGGTTTCGCCGGGGCTGGATCAGCCGCGGATGCCGAGGCGCTTGATCAGCGTCTGGTAGCGCTGTACGTCGACGCGCTTGAGGTACCGCAGCATTCGCGAGCGTTGGCCGACCATGATCATCAGGCCGCGGCGTGAGTGGTGATCCTTCTTGTGGGTGCGCAGGTGCTCGGTCATGTACTTGATGCGCTCGGTCAGCAGCGCAATCTGCACCTCGGGGGAGCCGGTGTCCCCGTCTTTGGTGGCGTACTCCTGAATCACCTGTTGCTTGCGCTCCTTGGGGAGCGAGGCGGCGGGACGTGACATGATGTGCGTGCTCCTTCCTCGGTCAATGGCGAGGGACGACGACGCGGCGAGAGCCGCTCGACTCGGACTCAGTATCCCCGTGTTCCGCGCGGGGGCCGAGACGCACAGGCCGGCGCCGAGCCCAGAACACGGTTCGCAACGAGGCCACGACGACGCTACCCGTGCCGTGGCCGAACGAGGCGGCAGTCTACCACCGCCCGCGCGCGCGACAACCCCGGAATGCGCTTGCCCCGGTGCGCGTTGTGGCAACGTTGCGGTGTGATGAGCGCGGTGGCGCCCCGACCGCAATGAAGTGTGCTGGCGACGTCGTGACCGTGCGCTCGAGGCTTCCAATCCACGACCGCCCCATCCGCAGCGCGTGCAGGAGCGAACGTTCAATGTTGCCGCGGCGCCTGACGAAAATGAAGCGGATTTACGTGGAGCCCTTTCATGAGAATCACGAGGGCTTTCGCGAAAAAGTCATCGCGGCGCTACGGCGCTGGCCGCGCGTGGCGCTGATGAATTCGCCGCAACAGGCCGACGCCGTGCTCGACGGGGCAAGCCGCCGCGTCACCGACGGCGTCGCCGGCGTGCTGCGCATCCGTGACCGCGAAAGCGAGCACGAGTTTTGGAGCCGAGTCGTCGTCTGCCGCGACCATACCGACGACCGCCCGCCGGAGGTGCAGCTCGTCGAGCAATTGCGCTACGACGTCGAAGCGATCGAACATCCCACGCCGCAGCAGCGAGAGATGGAGTAGCCCAGTCTTTTTCGCGCTGCGCCGCCGCGACATTTTTTCGAGGCAACCGGGGGACACGTCGTACTAGCGAGCGACGCGTAGGCGTCGAGCGCGCGCGACGTGCCACAACGACGTGAGGCTCCACCGATGCCCCTCCCCTCGCAACGACGACAGGCTCCAGGCACGCAGTGCTGCCACGGCAGCGACGTGCGCCGGTCGAGCAGCTCCCCTTGATGCAAAGGCTGATCGACGGAGGGGCAAGCCGACGGAGACGGCACCCGGTTGCAAGGCAGCCCGTCAAGATTGATTCCGTGGGTGACACAACACTAAACCCGTCGTCAAACG
>SKZP01000309.1 GCA_007127275.1 Planctomycetota bacterium | reverse complement strand
CTGTAGCCCTTTTCAATAATGAACTTCGCGATACGGTCACGATCACCGATGGGATTGAGAAGGTGTGTTTCAACGCCCTCACGTCTGTCGAAAGCATCCTTCAAGGCGCGAGCCGCTGAGATATGCCCACCGCCGGTTCGAAGGTACAGAATCAGTACACGTTCAGCCACAGGGGTGAGCGTACCACCTTCCTGCAATCCCCTCAAATTCGCCTGAGCGTGTCGTCGCGGTAGTATTATCGTAAAACCGGGGAAACTGCTATAATCGAGAGCCATGAATGCCGCGGATACCTGGCAGCTACCACCTGTACTCAGAACCAGACACGACGCATCGGAGACCTCCGATGCAGTTCCGGTCTCTCCTGAGCTCGCCGAAAAGCTTGAACGGGGGGACAACCGCTCCCCGGACTGGTCGCACGTGAGAATTCACCCCGACACAAAACCCGAGAACATTCACGGCTGTGAGCTGGAACACTGTGTGCTCGGCCCGGATGTCAAACTTCACGCGAGCAGAATCGTCCAAAGCACGATCGATCGCGGCGCGAGAGTGACAAACTGCGGCCTGGTTCAGGGATATATCGTCGGACCCGATGCCGTGATAGCGAACAGCCGCCTCGAGCATTCCGGATCGACGACTTTCGGAAACGATATAGAAATCGCGCTTGGAAACGAACTCGCCACGCGAAAGACTCCGATTTATGCGGAACTCTCATGCGACGTTCTTTGCGCCGCGGCCCAAGATCGAACCGCTGTCGTTTTACCCGAAGACGAGGTCCAGCGTGCTCATAGTTATCGATCTGCAATGACATCCGATCGGGCTATCGTCGGAGCGTCCAGCAGGATTCTCTCGGTTTCAACGCTCAGATCATCCTTCGTTGGCGATGGAATTCGAATAGAGGGTGCATCGCTAATCGAGTTCAGCACGTTCCGCTCTCATTCCAGTGCCGATGCGGCCAAAGCGGGCTCGCAGTATCATTTGAGCGCCGGGCACGGCGTAATTATCCGGGAAAGCCACTTGCAGGAAGGCGCCGCCGTCCTCGATCAGGCAAGGGTAGCCCGTTCACTGCTCGGTCGTGACGCCGTCGTAAGCAGCGGGGCATCGGTCACCGAGAGTGTCATATGCAGACGCTCGGAAATCGCTCGTGGCGAGGTCACAAGCTGCCTCGTCGGCCCCCTCGTGAACATGCATCACCAGGGGCTTCTCATCGCGACCGTCTGGCCGAGCGGACGCGGCAACGTCGGCTCCGGCGCGCAGGTCGGTTCAAATCATACATCCCGACTTCCCGATCAATCGCTGCTTGCCGGCGAAGGAGTGTTTTTCGGACTGGCCACCGCAATTAAGTTTCCCGCAAACTACGCGCAAAGTCCGTACTCTGTCATCGCGACCGGGCTGATTACCGGTCCGCAGCGCGTAAGCTTTCCGTTTTCGCTCGTCAGCATTCTTGACGACGTTCCGGCAGATGCTCCGAGCGGCTATAACCGGCTTATTCCGGGGTGGATGTTCAGTCACAACCTTTTCGCTATTCTTCGTGACGAGCGCAAGTTCGCAGCCAGCCGCATCGGCGGTGCGCGCGTCGATGGTCGTGTCGCCAACGAGCAGGAGTTGCGTAACGGCAAGGTTGTGCTCGGCGGCGATATGCATCAGGCCGTGCGGCTCCGGTTTACGCGTCGCCAGAGAGTCGCCGCCGACGACCGGGGTGAGGTAGCGGCTCAATCCGAGGTGCTCAAGGATCAGCCGCGTCATCCGCTCGGGTTTGTTCGTGCACAACGCAAGCGGTACCGCCGGGTGTGCCTCTGAAAGGTGAAGCAACAACTCGGGCACGCCGGCATACGCCTGCGTCGTCGCGGTGCAGACGCGCTCATACTGGCGGTAGAAGGCAGCGAAGGCGTCCTCGAACGCACGTCCCTCGATCTCTGCGGGCAGGCTGCGCCGCACGAGCTTGCGCGCCCCTTCGCCCACGTAGCTCTTCACCTCGGCGAGCGAAAGCGGCGCAAGACCGAGTCCGCTGCGCATCTCGTTGACCGCGGTGGTCAAGTCGGCCGTTGCGTCGATTAGTGTGCCGTCGAAGTCGAAGACAATCGCCGCGCACGCTCGCGAGTTCGTGTTCATGGTACGGAGGGTGCCCGCCGGCTGCGGACGTTGCACGAACGCCACAAGTTGCAGATTTCGTCGGTGAATCCGCGTTCCCAACGAGAGCGGTACGCGACATAACAGCTCGACGGCGCAACCGCTAGCCTGCGGAACCCTTAGGAGCTGTCAGAAAGCTAGAACCTATCTCAAAGAGTCTACCCGTTTCGCCTGCGGGCGGACTGCGGCGGCGCGCATTCATGCAACATACGCGCTGGTCGCCGGCGTTCCTGCGTGGTTGTTGCGAAGCGGGCGGGCACAGGAGGGCCACCCTACGTATGCTAGATGCTGCATTTTCTGGCCCAACAAATGCCGGCTGCCCCGAACTCGCGCCGTGGGGGACCGTTTCAGCGAAAAATATCGTATCGTGGGGTGGCTCGCGTTCCAGCCGGTGGGCGTACCGTTTCCACCGACCGCGTGCGCTAGTCCTTGCGAGGTGCTGTTATGTTCTTGCGGATGATTTATGACGAGCGGCTTGCCCAAGCTGCGTGGTTGATTGGTTGCCAGCAAACCGGCGAAGCGATCATCATTGACCCGGAGCGGGACGTCGACCGTTACCTTGAGGTGGCAGCCGCGAACGAGTTGCGGATTGTCGCTGCCGCGGAGACACATATTCACGCCGACTTTCTCTCCGGAGCGCGCGAACTTGCCGAGCGCGTCGGGGCGACTGTCTACCTCTCCGTCGAGGGGGACGCCGACTGGAAATACGAGTGGCTCGACAAGAAGGCCGACGGCGGCACGTATCCGCACAAGCTGCTCAAGGATGGCGACACGTTCAGGATTGGCGGCATCCATTTCCGCGTCGTGCACACACCGGGGCATACGCCGGAGCATATTGTCTTCGTCGTTACGGACGAGGGGGGCGGCGCGAGTGAGCCCATTGGCGCGGTGACGGGTGACTTCTTGTTCGTCGGCGACCTCGGGCGGCCGGACCTTTTGGAGAGTGCCGCGGGCAAGCAGGGGGCCATGACACCCTCGGCGAAGCAGCTTTATCACTCGCTTGCCCGGGTGGGGGAGTTCGAGGACTACGTGCAGGTCTGGCCGGGCCACGGGGCCGGCAGCGCTTGCGGCAAAGCGCTCGGCGCGGTGCCGACGAGCACGCTCGGGTACGAGCGCCGCTTCAACGAGGCGCTGCAACACGCGACAAGCGAGGAGGCGTTCGTCGAGTTCATCCTCGCCGGGCAGCCGGAGCCGCCGCTGTACTTCGCGCGCATGAAGCGAGACAACAAGCTCGGGCCCCCGCTGCTGGGAGAGCTGCCGCAACCGGCACCGCTCGAGGCCGACGCACTCGCGAAGCTGCGCAAGCAGTACGGCGAGGACAAGCTCGCCATTGTGGATACGCGGCCGTGGGAAGAGTTTCGCACGGGGCACCTTGCCGGGGCACTGTCGCTGCCGTTGAAGAAAGAGTTTCCGACGAACGCCGGCTCGCTGATTGGCGCGGAGGAGGCCATTGTGCTCGTTGCCCGGCCGGAGGATGTCGAGGAGGCGGTGCGCAACCTCGTGCGGATTGGCTACGACCGTATTGTCGGCTACCTCCCCGCCGAGGCGTTGACCCAGCAAGCCGGCTTCGAGTTGCCCACAAGCGAGTTCGTCGACGTTGCCGAAGCACAACGCGCCATACAGGCCGGCGAGGTCCACGTGCTGGATGTGCGACGGGCGAGTGAGTTTGCCGAGGGCCACATTGACACAGCGGCAAACGTCGCTCACACGCGGCTGCTCTCGCGCCTCGACGAGGTACCGCGGGACAAGCCGTTGCTCGTCGTTTGCCGTAGCGGCAACCGCTCCGCCCGGGCCGCCTCGCTTCTTCAGCGACGTGGCTACCGCGCCTTGAATCTCGAAGGTGGCATGCTGGCCTGGAAGGCGGCGCAAAGCGGCGCTACAAGCCAAGCCACCGTGGGGACATGACCTGAGGTACCCTGACGCAGCCGAGTCGCCTCTTGATTCGCTTTCCTACTCGCGACCCCGTTCGCTCATGACCGAGCCGCTACCGGCAACGAAGGCCAAGGCCACCCTCTCCGAGTCGGCGCAGCAACAGCAGCCGGCGAGCAACGAGGGTTCGGGTGCCGCCGCTTCCCAGCGCATCCCGGTGGCGACGCGACGCGTGGCGCTGCTTTCGGATCCGCACTGCTACCGCGTCGGCGTCGGCCCCTGGGCGCTCGTGGGCAAGCGCATTGTCGGCTGGGGCAATCTCGTGATGAACCGGCGCAACCAGTTCGACGCCGCCTGCTTTGCGCGCGCTGTACACCGCGCCCACGAGATTGGCGTCGACCTGCTCCTGCTCAGTGGCGACCTCACGCAGACGGCTCTCTCGTCCGAGTTTCGCATGGCGCGCCGCATCCTCGAGCAGTTCCCCGGCGAGAAGCTGGTCATTCCCGGCAACCACGACCGCTACACCTGGCTCGCGCAGTGGTCGCGCCGCTTCGAGCGCAACATTCAAAGCGTCGGTGCCGCCCCTCGCTACCCCTACCGGCGTGAGCTCGACGACCATGTCCGCCTCATTGGCCTCGACCCGACGCGGCCGAGCATGAACGCTCGCGGCACGTTGCCGTTGCTGCAACTGCGCCGGCTCGAGCAAGAGCTCAAGGCGGCCCGCGAGGCGCAGGCCATCACGCTCCTTGCCTGCCACTACCCGGTGGTCGTGCCGCCCAAGGTGTTGCACCGCTCCTCGCACAAGCTGACCAACGAGACGGACCTGCGCGACTTACTCGTCGAGCACAAGCAGCCGGTGATTTATTGCAACGGCCACATTCACCGCATGTGGGTCTACCAGCCGGAGGAGGCGCCACACATTCTCACGCTCAACCCCGGCTCCTGCGGCACCTTCTCCCGCGAGGCGCCGCTGGGCAACGGCTTCATGGAACTCGTTTTCGAGCGTTTCGCCGACGGCACCCACCGCTTTACGGTGCACGCACACCGCCAAGCCATCACCGGCCGCTGGCTCACCCGCGAGATCACCACCGTACCCAAAGTGGAAGAGTTAGGCCGCGAACTGATCAGCCCGCGCCTCGTGACATTCCCGCAGCAAGCCGAGTCGCCAGAGGACGAGGAGGACTCGGACGCGGAAACGTTGCATTCCTGAGCCGAGCGCAGGGCTGGCGCCTGGCACCCTGCGCGCGCCTCAACGGTCAGAACTCCATGCATCGCATCCGCGCTTCGCCTAGTCGCGCCAATTACGTTTCGACCACAGGCGACGCGCGTGGGCTTGGCGGCGACATTTTCACGAATTGGAGATGCACCCGAGCGGTCGGGCGGAATTGCATCCGTCGCGTGGTAAGAGTACACTCGTGCCGAGAGTGTGCGGCATGCGGCTGGATTGCGCCTCCCTTTTTCGTGGCGGGCGTGGGGCGCTGTGGCGCCTGGTGACACGCGCCGCGTTGCCTCACCGTGGTTTGATTCGTTTCCCTGGTTGTTCCCCCTCCGCCCGCCCCTTGTTGGTCACGAATCTCGCCCCGCGTTTTCCGTTAGCCGCGTTTCCGGCGTAGGTGCCGCGTTTGTTCGCGGGGTGCGCCGGCCGCCGAGGCCACGACGATGTCGCAGTACGAACAATACGTCGGTGAAGTCATCGACAACGTGCGGCTCGAAGAGTTGCTCGGCGAGGGGGGTATGGGGGCTGTGTTGCGCGGCCGCCACACCATTATGGAGAACCAGGTCGCGGTCAAGATCATGCCGCAGTACCTGGCGAGCGACCCGCAATACAAGGAACGCTTTTTCCGCGAGGCCCGCGAGGCGAGTAAACTCGACCACCCCAATATTGTCAAGATCACCTGGATGGGGGAGGACAAGGGGCTTTTGTATCTGGTGATGGAGTACGTCGACGGGGGCAACCTTGCCGAGGTCATTGACAGCATGGAGAAGCTACCCGCGGAGCGGGCGGTGGACCTTGTGCTGCCCATTGCGGATGCGCTGCATTACGCGCACCAACGCGGCATTGTGCACCGCGACGTCAAGCCGGAGAATATCCTGCTCGCCAACGACGTCAGCGGCAATCCCATCCCGAAGATCACTGACTTCGGCCTCGTGCGCAAGCTCTCCGAGGGGGACACGCAGAGCATGAACCTGACGCGTTCCGGCGAGGCCATTGGGACGCCGGCGTTCATGCCCATTGAGCAGTGGGACGGCCAGCCCATTGACGGCCGGGCGGATTTGTACGCGCTCGGTATCACGCTCTACAACATGCTAAGCGGGCGGCTGCCCATTGAGTCGGACAATATCTCGACCATTGTTTCGCGGCTGGTGCAGCAGCAGTTTACGCCGCTACGTACCGTCTGCCCCGAGGTCGACCCCAGGCTCGCGGAGATTGTCGCACAGTCGTTTGCGCTTCGGCGCGAGCAGCGACAGCGGGACGTCGGTGAGTTTGCCGCGCAGCTGCGGGAGTGGCGGGCGCGGGAGTCGCGGGTCGAGGAGGCGGCACCCGAGGCCGTCGGCACGTCCACACTCAAGCGAGGCAGCCGCACCGGCG
>SKZP01000001.1 GCA_007127275.1 Planctomycetota bacterium | reverse complement strand
GCAAATCAGCGGCCTAAGGATTGTCGAGGCGCCGCGTTTCTTGCGTCACTTCACCGCCCGCTTTGCCCCGCTGCATGCGTGACGTTGCGCTGTACGACGCACCGAGATCTGCGCCACGGTTCCGTTCGTTGAAGATTAAGGAAACCATGTACCGACGCGACTCCCTCCGGTGGCTCGTGAGCGTCATGATTGCGTTCGCGGCCCTCGCCACTTCGTTTGCTACCGCCGTTTACGCCCAGCAGGAACCGGAACAAGCCTCGCCGTGGGACACGCTCTCGCCGTATCTCGAACTGCGACTGCGACCCTTGTGGTTGAGCGACGGCAACGATCTCGGCGGCGACCTGACGCTGAACCTGCGCACCCGGGCCGGTCTTCGCTGGGAGCCGGACGAGCGCCTCGTCATCACGGCCGTCTTTCAAGACATGCGTGCCTTCGCGCTCTCCGACTCGCCAGGCTCGCTCCCCCCGGGACCGCATGCGCCCCAAACGGGGAAAACCGACCTCTACCTCGGTAACCTCGAATGGGCGCCGCTTGACGGCTTGACGCTGCTGATGGGCCGCCAGGAGCTCGCCTACGACGATCAGCGCCTCGTCGGCGCCCTCGACTGGTTCGACCAAGGCCGGCAATTCGACGCGCTGCGCTTGCGGCTCGGCGCTCGCGCCCACAACTACGACGCCTTCTCGCTCGACATCTTCTGGGCACCCATTACGTTCGCGGATGAGCCGGCCGAGTTCGGCGAGTATGACCGCCAATTCGCCGGGGTGCACGCCACCATTCCCACGAACGACGAGATGCGCCTCTCGGCCTACGCATACCATCTCGCCGCCCGCTCGCCGCAACCGGTGCATACCTTCACACTCGGCACCTACCATGCGCGGTTGCCCCACAAAGGGTTTCGCTACCAGGCAGTGGCAGCCGTGCAGGTCAACGGCGACGTACTCGGCGAAGAGATGGCCTTTGCCTGGGCCGTGCACGGCACGCTCGGCTTCGGCTTCCAGGCGCTGCGCCTGATGGCCGAGGTCAACGCCGCCAGCGGCGACACGGTAACCACCGGGGCGAGCCGCGCCTTCAACAACCTCTTTCCGACCAACCACAACAAGTACGGCTACATTGACCGGCAAAACTGGTCGAACACATTCAATGTCGCGCTGCGCGGCTGGTACGACACACCCGTCTCCTGGGCCGAGCAGCCGGTAACCGTCGAGCTTTCCGTCTGGGCCTTCTGGCCGCAGATCTACTCGGGCGGCTCCGACGTCTTCCTCGGGCAGATGGAGCCGGGCTCGAGCGGCCTCAAGGCCCTCGAATTCGACCTACGTGTCACGCACCGCTGCGACCTCGGCTTGGGGTTCACCTTCGGCACAAGCGTCTGGGTGCCCGGCGCAGTTGCGACACGCAACGGCTTCGGCGACACCGACGTATTCCTCTACGGCCTCGTGGGGATCACGCTCTCATGATGCTGCGAAAATGTTCGCACCGTGTGCGAACGTTTTCCCATACGCGAATTCGGCCCTCCGTGCGCCCATATACGTTCAAGCGATGCGGTTGCGGACCTCGAGCGTGACGAGCGAAGGCACCGCCGCTTGTACCGTGCGTTGTGCTGAGCACCCAGGCGGGGTAGGCTGCGCCTTGGTCGCTGTGGCACGAAATTCGACGGTTGTTTCAGGAGCGCCAATAATGCCGATGACGCGTGTTGCCGAGGAGATGTGGCGGGACTACCACAACCGCATGGACCCGGATGCGTTCAAGCAGTCGTTCACCGACCACTTGAAGTACAGCCTCGGGCGCGACCACACCACCGTCGACCGCCTCGACCTCTACAAGGCCCTCGCCTTCAGTGTGCGGGACCGCCTGATTGACCGGATGATGGCGACGGCGGCGCACTACCGCCACCACAAGGTCAAGCGCGTCTACTACCTCTCCGTCGAGTACCTGATTGGCCGCAGCCTCGACAACAACCTCGTCAACCTCGACTACCACGACGCCGCCGACGAGGCGTTGCGCTCGCTGAACTTGAGCCTCGAAGAGCTCGAAACCTTCGAGCGCGACGCCGGCCTCGGCAACGGCGGCCTCGGACGCCTCGCCGCCTGCTTCATGGCCTCGCTGGCCACGCACGGCTACCCGGCCATTGGCTACGGGATGCGCTACGACTTCGGCTTTTTCCGGCAGCGAATCCGCGACGGCGCCCAAGTGGAATTGCCGGATACGTGGCTCAAGTACGGCAACCCGTGGGAGTTCGCCCGGCCGCGGCGCCGCTACAAGGTGCACTTTTACGGCAAGGTCGAGGAGCGCATTGGCGAGACCGGCTGCTTCGAGCCGACCTGGCACCCCGGGCAAACCGTCGTCGGCCAGGCCCACGACATGCTGATGGTCGGCTACAAGACGAACACGGTGAACCTCCTGCGGCTCTGGTCGGCCGAGGGCTCCGAGGCGTTCGACCTGCAGATTTTCAATACCGGCGACTTCAACGCCGCGGTGCACCAAAAGGTCGAGTCGGAAGCCATCTCCAAGGTGCTCTACCCGGCCGACACCCACATGCGCGGCAAGGAGTTGCGGCTTCGCCAGCAATACTTCTTCGTCTCCTGCTCGCTGCAGGACATCCTCAACCGCTTCCTGCGCGAGCACAACCACCACTGGCACCTCTTGCCCGACAAGGTCGCCATCCAGCTCAACGACACCCACCCGGCGCTGGCCATTCCGGAGCTGATGCGGCTCTTGCTCGACGAGCATCACCTCGGCTGGGAAACCGCCTGGGAGCTGACGCGAAGGGTCTTCAGCTACACCAACCACACCTTGCTGCCCGAGGCGCTGGAGCGCTGGCCGCTCGACTTGATGCGCCGGATGCTGCCGCGGCATATCCAGATCATCAACGAGATCAACCGTCGCTTCCTCGACGAGGTGCGCGCCCGCTACCCCGGCAACGACGACCTCGCCCGTCGCCTCTCCATCCACGAGGAGCACGGCCACAACGGCGGCGGCCCGCAGGTTCGCATGGCGCACCTCGCCGTCATTGGCAGCCACAAGGTCAACGGCGTCTCCGAGTTGCACACGCAACTGCTGCGTGACTACGTGATGAAGGACTTCGTTGAGTTCTACCCCGGCAAGTTCGTCGCGGTGACCAACGGAGTGGACCCGCGCCGCTGGATTGCCGTGGCCAATCCGCAGCTCGCCGGGCTGTTCACCCGCCGGCTGGAAAGCAGCGACTGGCTGCGCGAGCTTGAGCGACTGCGTACGCTCGAGCCGCTGGCCGAGGATGCCGAGTTCCGCCGCGAGGTCCGCGAGATCAAACGGGCGAACAAGGCCCAGCTTGCCGCGGTCGTTAAGGAGCAAACCGGGGTTGCCTTCGAGCCGGACTCCATTGTCGACACCCAGGTAAAGCGCATCCACGAATACAAGCGGCAACTACTCAATATCCTCCACGTCATCCACCGCTACCAGCGCCTGCTCGTCGAGCCGAGCCTCGAGGTGGTGCCGCAGACATTTCTCTTCGGCGGCAAGGCCGCGCCGGGCTACCGCATGGCGAAGCTGATCATTGAGTTGATCAACGCCGTCGCGCAAAAGGTCAACCACGACCCGCGCATTGGCGAGAAACTGAAGGTGGCGTTCATTCCCAACTACGGTGTCACGCTGGCGGAGCGAATCATCCCCGGCACCGACATCTCCGAGCAGATTTCCACGGCCGGCTACGAAGCAAGCGGCACCGGCAACATGAAGTTTGCCATGAACGGCGCTTTGACGCTGGGAACGCTGGACGGCGCAACGGTGGAGATGGCCGAGCAGATTGGCGAGGAGCAGATGTATATCTTCGGCTTGCACGCCGAGGAGGTGCGCGAGCGCCGGCCGAGCTACGACCCGTACGCCGTGTACTACGCGGACGAGGAGTTGCGTCACGTGATTGATGCCGTCGACGGCGGGGTGTTTTCGCCGCAGGATCCGGGCCACTTCCGGCCGCTGGTCAACAGCCTGCTCAGCGCCGGGGACAAGTACATGGTGCTCGCGGACTTCCGTGCCTACGTCGAGGCACAGCAGCGCATCAACGAGGACTACCGCGACAAGGAGGCCTGGACGCGCAAGGCCGTGCTCAACATGGTACGCATGGCCTCGTTTAGCAGCGACCGGACCATCCACGACTACGCGAAGCGTGTCTGGCAGATTGAGCCGCAACAGGTGCACATGCCCGGCGAAGGGCAGGGGGCGACGCAAATTCTGAGCGCCGTACCGGAAGCCGCCCGAAACAAGTAGGGGTCGTAGCGGCGGACTCGGTACGTGTTGAAGGGGACCTGGATCCTTGGTCGTTACATGTACGCTAGGGCCACGCAGGCGAGCCTGGGCGCTGCAACTCGACAGGACGGCGTGCGGTCGATGAATCCCACACCAGAGGCGTATCACCAGTTGCGCACGCGGCTGAACACGCCGCGACCGCGACGCTTCGACGCATTGGAGCTGGCACGTTCCAGCCGGGCGGCGCCGCCGCGCACGTTTGCGCAGCAAGCCCAGGAAGCGCTCGCCGCGGAAACGGCGCAGAGGCCGGTGCCGACGTGCATTGCCGACGCGGAAGCGTTGCTTGCGCAAATGGCTCCGCCGCAGCGCAGCCTGTGTCTGGCCACCGCGCTGCGCCTGCTCGTCGAGGCGACCGAGGCGGTGGAGGTCTCCGACCCTGGCGGGCTGATGCTGCCCGCGGTGTGCGAAGCCTTCGAGCAGCGCGCCCAGAGCCCCGGCGAGCCGGAGACGCGTTTCGTGCCCATGGAGTCGGTCGACCAGGTGCCGAGTGCGCTGCTGCGCCGAACGTTGCTGTACTGCATGCAACTGCTGCTGGCCGAGGCGACGCCGGCGATTGTCGCCAAGCTGATCGGTCAACTTTCGCGAATGGCGCGCCAAGGAGGGCTTGAGCACTTCTTTCCGCTGTGGTGGGTCCGCTGCCAACGCCGCCTCGCCTTTCAGTCAGCGGCGACGGCACCGCTGGCGTGAACGGGCGTGCGTCGCCCGAAAGATTTGTTCCGAGGCAAGCGCGGGGTACCACGCCCGACGGTCTTTAAGTGTTGACGCATCAAGGCAAGCGCGGGGAATCTTCAAAAAGTTGTGCGACCCGCTCTGGCATTTGCGCGGCGGATCGGCTACACTTAGATAGTTGGTTGCACAAGCAACCCATTTTCCCCCTCAGGTCTCACGGAGGTATCCATGAACTTGCTCAAGTTTTTCACCGTCGGCGCGTTCGTCCTTGCGGCGAGCGTACTGGCGATGAACGGGGCGGTACAGACCGCCCAGTCCCAGTGTTGTCCGGGGCCTCCTCCGCGGGATCGCGGAGGACTCGGCGGCGGTGTCGCCGAGCAACCTGCCCCACCGTTGAATTGGGAACAAGGCGAAGAAGTCGACCTCAATGCCGACGACGAGGACGCTCGCCGTCCGGACATGCGGATTGACGCACTGGAAGAGGCGAAGGAAGGCTCGAAGCCGATCGTGCTCTACATCGCCACCGAAAGCGACGAGCGCCGCTTCGCCCGAGCGCGGGAAGCGTGCGAGAACCTTGAGTCCTGTCTGTTCGGCAACCATGGTGTGGCCACCATGATGAACGAGGACTTCGCGCAGATCCGCGTCAATATCGAGGACCTTGACCGCCTCACGCTTCGCCACTACAGCATTCGCGGCGGAGTTGCCCCGCAGGTGATCGTCATGGACGTCGACCTCAACCGCGTCGACGCCTTCCAGGGCGACCGCGTCAATACGCGCAATTTCAAGAGTGCGCTCGAGCGCGCCAAGGAGCGCAGCGAGCAAGTTCTCGAGCGCCGCGAACGCGAGCAAGAGCGCGAGCAACGCCGCGCCAACCGCTAGACCGGGAGCCGCCCGCCGGTGGCTGGCGGGGTGCAGCATTCCCGTGACCGAGCCCGACCCGTCGAGGTCGGGCTCGGTTCGTTTTTGCCGCCTTGTGTGGGAGCCCCCCGTGTATATCGCGGGGTTTTTGCCCCGTCAGACGGAATTGTCGTTGCCGAGTGGGCGTTCCTTTCTTATCCCTTGGGCCGACTCGCGCATATCTGCGCAGCACATTCGCGACTCCGGCCGCGAGATTCGCCGGTAGGCCGTCAAGATTGATGCGTGGGTGAGGCGTCACGAGCGTCGGCCGCGCCTGGCGAGGAAGTCGAGCAGCGCAAACGTGCGCGTCGTTCCGTGATCCACGCAGCCGACGACCAAGAAGCAGGTCGAGGGCAGCAGGCTCACCCACGGATTCAATCATGACGGCCTACTAGAGTTCACACGACGACGATCGAAGGAGACCCCGGATATGGCGTTTCGCATTGGCATCAATGGTTTTGGTCGCATCGGCCGCCTCGTCTACCGCGCCGCCATGGCGCGCAGCGACCTCGAGATCGTGCACGTCAACGATCTCTTCGAGCCGCAGCAATTGGCCACCCTGCTCAAGTACGACTCGGCGCACGGCCGACTGCCGCAGACGGTAAAGGCCGAGGGGAATACCTTGATCGTCGGCGACAAGAAGATCAAAGTGACCGCCTCGAAGAATCCCGCCGAGATCGGCTGGGAAAACATCGACTGCGTTGTCGAGGCCTCCGGCGTGTTCCGCGCCAAGAAAAGCGGCGACAAGCCGGGCTATGACAGCCACCTCGACGCCGGCGCAAAGCG
>SKZP01000183.1 GCA_007127275.1 Planctomycetota bacterium | reverse complement strand
GGCGGTGATGCGCACGCCGACGAGTTCGTCCTCTTCGTCGAGGCGAATGGCGTTGATTCCGCTGGCGCGCACGTTGGCGTACTCGGAAAGTGCCGTCTTCTTCACCACGCCGTTGCGCGTCGCCATGACAATGAAGCCGCTCTGGAAGTCGCGCACCACGTATGCCGCCTGTACGCGCTCCTCGGGGGCGATCTGCAAGAAGTTGCGGATGCTGCGCCCGCGGGAGGTGCGGCCCATCTCCGGAATGTCCCAGGTTTTCAGCCAGAACAGCCGGCCCTTGTCGGTGAAGACCAAGATGGTGTCGTGCGTCGAGCAGATCTGCAGGTGCTCGACGTAGTCCCCTTCCTTGAGGTCGCCGCCGAGCACGCCGACGCCGCCGCGTCCCTGGCGCTTGAAGGCGTTGAGCGGCATGCGCTTGACGTAGGCCTGTTGGGAGATGCTGACGATGACGTCCTCTTCGGCGTGAAGAGCCGCTTCGTCGAACTCACCCGTGGCCGAGGCCTGGATCACCGTGCGTCGCGGCTCGGCGAAACGCTTCTTAATATCCTTGATTTCGTCGCGAATGATCCCCATGACCCGCTCGCGCTTCGCGAGGATGTCCTCGTACTCCTCGATCTTCTTGCGCAGCTCGGCAAGCTCCTTCTCCAACTCGTCGCGGCCGAGCTTCGTGAGCCGCTTGAGCTGCATGTCCAGAATCTCTTGCGCCTGAATCTCCGAGAAGTCGAAGCGCTCCATCAACTGCTCGCGCGCCACCGGCGTGCTTTCCGCCTTCTTAATCAGCTCAATGATCTCGTCGATGTGATCCAGCGCCTTGAGCAAGCCCTCGACGATGTGCGCCCGCGCCCGCGCCTTCTTCAGCAAGAAGTTCGTGCGCCGGCGGATGATCACGTAGCGGTGGTCGCGGTAGTGCTCGAGCAACTCCTTGAGGTTCAAGCGCACCGGGCGGATCGGCTCGATCTCTTCGCGGTTGAACGGCTCGAGGCTGTCGAGGTCGCGGTCGATCGGCGTCAGCGCGACCATGTTGATGCCGTAGGTATCCTGCAACGGCGTGTACTTATAGAGCTGGTTGAGCACGACGTTCGCGTTCGCGTCGCGCTTCAGCTCGATCTCGATGAGCAGCGGGTTGTTCTTGTCGGAGAGGTCGTGGCACTCGCTGATCCCCTTGACCTTTTCCGTGCGCATCAATTCGCGCACCTTGTCGACGACCGAATGCCGCGTCACCTGATACGGCAGCTCCGTCACGACAATCACCGACTTCGAGCCGCGCTCCTCGATCTCGCACTTGGCGCGCACCGTTACCGCGCCCTTGCCGCGCAGCGGCCCGACGCCGGTGGCGTAGGCCTCGCGGATGCCGTCGGTGCCGAGGATGATTCCGCCGGTCGGAAAGTCGGGGCCCTTGACGATCTTGCACAACTCAAGCGGCGAGATCTCCGGATCATCCAGCAGTTTGAGCAGCGCGTCGCAGACCTCCCCCAAATTGTTCGGCGGAATCTTCGTCGCCATCCCCACGGCAATGCCGTCGGAGCCGTTGACGAGCAAGTTTGGAAAGCCGCTTGGCAGCACCGTCGGCTCGACGAGGCGCTGGTCGAAGTTCGGCACGAACGGAACGGTCTCTTGCTTGAGCTCGTCCCCCATCATCTCAACGGCGACGGCGGTGAGCTTCGCCTCGGTGTACCGTTGCGCGGCCGGCGGGTCGCCGTCCTGGCTGCCGAAGTTGCCCTGCGGATGCACCAGCGGATGCCGCATCGCCCAGGGCTGTGCCATGCGCACCAGCGTGGGGTAGACGGTCTGGTCGCCGTGCGGGTGGTACTTGCCGCTGGTCTCGCCGGTAATGTTCGCGCACTTGCGGGTGGCCCCGCCGGGGTCGAGGCCGAGCTCGTTCATTGCGAACAACACGCGCCGCTGCGAGGGCTTGAGGCCATCTCTTACGTCGGGCAGCGCCCGGCTGACAATCACCGACATGGCGTAGTCCACGTAGGACTGCTGCATTTCGTCGGTGAGGTTGATGTCTTGAATCGAGCTTGCCATCTTCGTTCGGTGGTAGAGGTTCGTCTCGTTTGGCTGCAAGAGCGCAACGCGTACCGGGTCGAGCCGCGCACAGCGAACCGGCCGGGGTGCGCAAGCCCGCTACATAAAGGATTGTCAGCAACTGTGAGCACTGCGCGCCTTCAACCGTTACATGGTAGAAAAACGCGGCTGAAAACGCAAGGACGCCGCACAACGGATCCGCGTGGCCGCGCCCCTAGATGTCGGGGATCTCGGTGAGATCCGGGCGCGGACCTGCAACAGGTGGAAAGGTAGCCGTTGCTCGCCGGGGATGAACGCTCGACGTGTGTTACGCAAGGCGAATGCGCACCCCACCGAGAATCCCTTCGGCGCTTCGTTTCGCGGCGTCAGTCGAACGTGACGTCAACTACCTTCGCGTAGCCGGCAACCGCTGTGAAGCGCACGTCCTTTGCCGGGTAGTTGCGTACCGAGATGGTTGCAATCATCTCGTGGCCGGCGCATAACCCGGTCAACGTGATTTCGTTGCCGGGTTGCTGCGTACGGGGGCCTTCGAAGGTGCCGGCGGCGCAGCGCGTCGTGATCCTCGTGCCGAGTCCGCGTAGCAGCGAGACCTCGTCGTCGCTTTCCGGGAAAACGAAGCGAAAGGTGATGGGGGCGTTGCGGTACAACGGAAAGGTGCGCTCATGCTCGGAGCCGGCATTGACCGTGACCCGGTGCCGGATCCGTGCCGTGTCGTCGTCGCCTTTCATGGTGAGTTCGTACTCTCCCTGCGGAAGGTCGTCGACGAGTTGTTCCCCGTGCACGTGAACGGTACGGTGAACATGTTCGTGGTTCGACTCCTCGTTGCCGCGGGTCGTGCGCTGGACCTCAACGGTGCCACTGGCCGGGGCCCCCGTGCGCGGTTGCACGACACGCAGGCGCAGGGAGCCGCGGGTATGTGGCAACAGGGGCGGCAACTGGATTCTGCCAAGGCTGCGCTCGGCATCCACGGTAGTCGTAAGCGTAAGCGTGCGGTCTACCTCGACGTGTACGCGCAGCCGAACAGCGCCTCGAACGCGCCAGTGGGGGTGGATTTCGAAGCGGCCGTAGGCGTCGGTTCGCGCCGTTCCCGCCACCTCGTCATGGGCGTGTCGGCGTACAATCATCTCGACCGGCAGATTCGCGGCAATGCCCCCGTGGTCGTAGAAAAGGTTCCCGCGTACTGCAACGTCCACGGGCTTGCGCTCCCTCGGCAGGTAGAGGTCGCGCTCGAAGGTTTCGTCCGCTTCGAGTTCGAACCAGCCGTCGCTGCCGTGGCGCTCGGGCGTGGTCGTCACCGCTCCGTCACGCCGAGCGCCCCGAACGCTGACGAGTTGAACGCGGTAGCGTCCCGCCCGTAGGCCGCGGAAAGAAAAGCGACCGTCCAAGTCGGTGCGTTGCGAGGTCTCGTGGACCCGGCCCGCGGCGTCCGTGCCGCGCAAGACGACTATGCGCCGTGGAATGGGCTCGTCCTCGACGTCGAAGACGGTGCCGGTGATGACGCTGCCGCGTTCGAGTGCGAGACGGGCGAGCACTGCTTCACGGTCGTCATCTCGTACTTGCAGTGTCTTTATTGCGGCAAGGTAGTCTTCGTGGTTCACCTCGACGTGCAGCCGGCTCGCCCCCTCGAATTCGAGGCCGGTTTCGACCCAGCCGTCGTTGTTCGTTTGCAATGCGCGCGATGCCCGCTTGGCTTCGAGGAAGCGGATGCGCACAAGCGCGTCGGGGATGGGCCGCCCGTCGTCGTTATCACCTACGAAGATGCGCAAGGGGCGCGCCGGCGTGAGCGGAATGTCGCCAAGGTCTAGATGCTCGCCCGCTTCGATGTTTACCGTCCGCGTGGTCGGCACGTACATTCGGGCGCCGATGTGCAACGTTTGCTCGCCGGGCTCTAGCCCGCCAAGGACCACGACGCCGCCTTGCTCGACGCGAAGGTGGCTCGATTGACGCTGCACGAACATGCGGTCGAAGCGCACATGGCTCGGCGAGGTATACAAGTCGCCGCGCTCTCGCAGCGCCGGCTTGCCGGTGTGCGCGTCCACGGGCCGGTACGACACTTGAGTGTCGCGCTCCAAACGCAGCCGCAGCGTGACTTCGTTGCCGGGGAGGTCGGCGATCTTACGCGTGCCGCGGTATCCGGGCTTCGACGCTTCAAACATCGCGAAACGCTCGAACAAAATGAGTTCGTCGAGGCGGACGCGTCCTGTCACGTTGGTTTGCGCCTCGGTCATCAACGGCTCGTCGCCGTCGCGACGGCGAACCTCTGCCGCGGCGGAGCGCACGCGGACTCTCGCCCCCGCCAATGGCACCTCGCCGTCGCTGACGCGCACCTCGACACTCGGTCCCCGCTCGAGCACAAGATCCGGCAACGAAGTCGTCCGCCCGGCCTCGAGAGACACGTCAAGGTGCGCCGCCGAAAGGTATCCCGCCGCCAGCGCGCTAACCGCGTCACGCCCCGGCTCAAGCCCCGCAAGGTGGTAGCGCCCCTCGGCGTCCGTTTTCGCACGCGGTCCGTTGAGCCAAAGCGTGTCGTTGCGGTGCTCGTCCTGGTGTCGCTGCCCCTGCAGCACGCCAACCCCGGCAAGCGGCGCGCCACTTGTATCCGTGACCCGGCCCTGCACAGCAGCACCGAGAAAGACCTGGATCTCGCCGAGAGCAATTTCAAGCGTCTCCCCCTCCTCATGTTCCTCTTCGAACTCCGCGGCAACGGGCTCGGCCGTGTAGGTGTACGGGGGCGGCGGCTCGACGACGACATACCCGTCTCGCGCAAACCACGCTTCCGTCGCGAACCGAAACGTGCCGTCCTCAGCAGTAGTGGTTTCGGCAACCGACGTATCTTGCGGCCTTTGCTGCTGCCGCCTGAGGGGCGCCGAGAAAAGCTCTCGCACGCCACGGACGCGCGCCTCCGCCACCGGCTCACCCCCGGGGGACACCACTCGGCCATGCAAAACGACCTCGGACGGTTGCCGTGCCCCGCGGCTCTCCCGCGGCGGCTCGACTACCGCCTGCTCCGTCTGCGGCGCCGACTCTTCCCCCTGGGGCGGCAACCCCTCCTCGTGCTGCAGCGTTGCCGGTTGGACATGCCGCGGCTCCTCTCGGTCAACCCGCTCGGGATTCGTGGGGTCCGTTTCGCGTTCGCCGAGGACGGCGTTCGCTTGCTCACCACTGTTCGGGGTACGGGCCGCCGAGTCCAGGTTGCCCGGCGGCGGCGTGAACACGACAGTCGAAACCCAGACGCTTCCCGCGAAAAGCAGCAAAGCAAAAACCGAAAACCCGACCGTCACAATGCGGCTCCGTCCAAGCATTTCGTCCTCCCATGCGACAAACTCACGGGCACTCGTCTCGAACATCCGTTGAAGAGAGTGGCCGACGGATGTTGTACCAGAATATACGGAGGCCGTGGAGAACGGTGGTTCATGCAGGCCCAGAGGCTCACCCGTGCGTCGTACCCATTTTTCGACTGCGCCCCACGGGCGAAACCCGTGGGCTTCGCTGCGGCCATTCTCACACCTGGGAATGCACGGGCTTGCCCCTCGCGGATGTCACGGCGCCTCTGATGTGTTAAGAGGTTGTCTGTATGTGACAGGGTCGAGGGCAACGGATTGGATGCAATGGCAAACGTGATGTCGGAAAAGGATTTCTACAAAATTCTCGGGGTGTCCGAGTCGGCGAGCGACGAAGAGATTCAGAAGGCCTACCGTAAACTCGCTCGCAAGTACCACCCCGACCGCAACAAGGAAGAAGGGGCGGCCGAGCGCTTCAAGGAAGTGAACGAAGCCTATCAGGTACTCTCCGACAAGGAGAAACGGGAAAAGTACGACAAATTGCGCAAGTACGGTGGTGGGATTCCGCGCGGTACCACGGTACGCGGCACCGGAGGTGGCGTCGGCGGCGGCGTCGAGGTGGATCTCGACGACCTGTTGCGCCAGTTTTTCGGCGGGGGAAGCGCGGCCGGCGGCGCGGCACCGCGCGGCGGCGTACGCAGCGAGTTCGACGAGGTCGACTTCGGCTTCGGCGGATTCCCCGGTCAGCAGGTGCGGCAAAGAGGGCCGCGCCGTGGCGAGGATATGCGCCAGACGTTGGAGGTGCCGTTTGACGTGGCCGTGCCCGGCGGTACCGTACAATTGCGCATGAGTCGCCCCGGCGAGGCGCCGCGGGACTTGGATGTCAAGGTGCCACAGGGGGTCGACGACGGGCAATCCATCCGCCTCTCGGGGCTCGGCCGTCCGGGCGACCCGGGGCAGCCGGTGGGAGATCTGTTGCTCGAGGTGCGGGTGCGGCCACATCCGCGCTTTCGCCGCGACGGCCGTGACATCCACAGTGATGTCACTCTCGAGATGGCCGACGCCGCGCTCGGCACACAGGTCGACGTGCCAACGGTCGAGGGGTCGGTGCAGATGACCATCCCTCCGGGCACGCAGCCGGGGGCGAAGCTGCGCCTCAAGGGCCGCGGCGTCAAGACGCGCGACGGCAAACAAGGAGACCACTACGCGCACATCCAGGTGCGCATCCCGCGCGACCTCACCGACGAGCAACGGGAGCTCTTGGAAACCTTCAAGCGCACGACCGAATGACGCACGAAATCGCGCTTGCTTGCGTGGCGGCAATGGTGACCCGTC
>SKZP01000037.1 GCA_007127275.1 Planctomycetota bacterium | reverse complement strand
TCGCCGGAACGCTCCATTTTTATCAAGAGCCGGCGCCTCAACCGGGAGATCCCGCTGGAGAATTACCCGGAAAGCGCCTTTGTCAACGCCGTGCGCGCACAAACGGTGTTTCACCGCTTGATTTACCCCGCCGAAATCCGCCCGGACCTCGAACGTTTTTGATCCAACGGGCAACGCCCACGAGAACTAGCCGGCAACGGGCGACGAATCACGGCGGGCTTCCGGCTCGACGTGGCTGTAACTGATGCGGCGGAGGTTGACCGAATTGATGAGCACGTGCGCGACAATGCAGGGCCAGAGGTTGTCCCCCCACGCGTAAAGCGCGGCGAGCCCCGCGCCCATGATCAAGGCGAAGAGCCCCCACCAGCCAAAGCCATGCAAAATGGCGAAGAGCACCGTGGCAATGTAGGGGCCGAGCATCAATTGCAGGGCGCCGCGAAACAGCGCCTCTTCGGCCGTGCCGCTGGCGGTGCCAAGTAGCGCGGCGCGTCGAACGGGCAAGGGGCCGAAGACTTCGCGCACGGTGCGAGCAATCTTGTGCACCCACTGCCAGCGCTCCATCCGGGGCGAGACGGCAAGCACTGCGAGGCTGCCGAGCACGGCGACGAGCATGGGCCCCCAGGGCGGTATGCCGAGGTCGTCGACATAAAAGATCTCGCCGGTGTAGGCCGCACGCATCCCCCAGGCGACGAAAAGCATGACGCCGTACAGCAGCACCGCCCAGCGCACGTTGCGCCGCCGTTCGAGCTTGAGTTGCTCCTCATTGAACAACGCAGGCCGCTCCGTAGGCGGTACCTCGCGTGGACGCGGCGCATTTTTCGGGTGGTGCGGCTGCTCGGACTCGGGTACGTGACTCATCATGCTGGACTTGTTGGGCCGCTGTGGACTCTCGCTACTCGGCGTTTTCCGCGTCGTCGTCGAGGCCGAGTGCGTTACGGGCTTGCGCGGCCCGGCGGCGCACCTCGCGTTGCGGGTCGTTCGCGGCCACATCCTCGAGCGGCTCTGCGGCAATCTCGCGCGCCGGGGCGCCGGCGGCTTCGAGCGCTTCAATGGCGCGCAGGCGAACCTCGGCCGAGCCGTGACGCAGAGGCGCGAGAAGCGCCTCCAACGCGTCGAGCGCCACGTCGAACTGGTCGCCGTCGAGCTCGGTCAACCCGGCAAGCACGTCCGTGGCGGCACGCGCAATCCGCGGCTCCTCGGCGGTGCCGGCGGCCGCTTCGACGAACTCGCGAATCTCCTCGTCGGTCGGCTTGAGCGCGCGCAGCGTTTCCCACGCCTTAAGCTGCTCGTGCAGCCCTCGTTCGTCCTCCGCTTGCAGAGCGTTGACCACGGCCCCGGCAGCACCGCGCGCAAAGGTCCCCGCCGCAGCGAGCATCTTCAGTGCCTGCTCGCGCACTGCCTCGCTGCGGTCGGCGGTGGCATGCGCAAGCCCGGCAAGCACGGTCTCCGTTGACGCAATGCGACGCTGCAGCAGCGCCCCCAACTCGCGGACCGCGGCAAGTCGCACCGGCGTGGCCTCGTCCGTCACCGCGCCGGCCACAAGCGCCACGGCCGGCTCCGACTCGCTGCGTCGCGCCACTTGCGCCGCCGCGCGCACCGCCTCCTTGCGCACCGCCTCCTCCTCATGCGCAAGCACCGGCTCCAACGCCGGCAACACCGTGGCGTAAAGTGTCGTCTCGTCGACGTCCCGGATCCGGCGCCTCACTTCCGCAAGCACCTCGGCGAGCTTCGCCGGCTCCTTCGGCCGCGCCTCCCAGTCGACAAGCTCGTCGAGCGCAAGATCCGCAAAGGGCCGGTCGTCATACTCAGACTCCGGTGTTTCACCGCCACAACCGGCCACGGTCGCGACCAACCCAAGCACCGCTACAAGCAAAGGAATCAAGGCTGGCATTGTCGCTCCTCGCCTTTATGCCCACAAAGCCGCAACGTCACGCAAGGTTGTACCACATGCGAGTCGGCAAGCGCTTCCCTACCACTCAGACGGCCCGCGGGGCGAACCGTTTCGAACAGTTCCTTGCGGGGAATTTGCTGCACAAATGACCAGCCGAGCATGCTACACCGTAGGCCGTTGACCGGATTCTGTTTTTGCCACTTTGCCGCGTGGGAGTCATGCGTTCCAGTCGCTTCATCACCCTCCACTCTGTCTGCTTCGCGTGCTTGTTCGCCTTATGGCTGCTCGGCACTGCCAGCCACGCCTGGGGACAACATGCGCCCGAGGTGGCGTACTACACCTTCGACGAAGGCTCGGGCATGACCACCGAGAACCGTGGCGACCCCGGCGTTGGGCTGTTGCAGGCCGAGTTCAACAACGCGCCGGACTGGGTCGGCAACGCCGCGCTCGGCGACTACGCGGTCGGCCTCGACGGCAACACGGAGCTGTTCACCGCCATTGATACCGCCATCTTGAGCAGCACCGACTGGACCATTGAATTCTGGCTCCGCGCCTCCGCGGTGAGCGGACGCCAGGCCATCCTCTCCGACGGCGGCGACTTCGGCATCTACCTGTTCGACGGTACGGGCGAGATCATCCTCTACGACGACACGACCGACGCCATTGCTTGGAGCGGCCAAAGCGTCACCACCGGCCAGTGGCGGCACGTCGCCTTCAGCTACGACGACAGCACGGAAACGGTGGACGCTTACGTCGACGGCCTGCTCACCTTCGAAGATCAACCGTTCTCGCACGACATCTCCTCGGGGCTTTTCTACCTCTTCCAAGGCGGTTATACCCTCCATTTGCAAGCGGGCTCACAACCCATTGGATACTTCGAACAACAACTCGACGACTTCCGTATCTGGACGCAAGCGCGCACCGACTTCGAAGTGCGCATTTTCCACGAACAGCAGGCGCCGTTCTCCGCGGGGCTTCATTTGTGGCGCCTGGGCGAGCCGCGCATGGCGGAGACGTTGCCGGTGAACGAACACAAGGGAGAGATTCTCGCCGGCTCGGTGATTGCATATGCGGTCAATGCGCAACAACTGGACGAGTTGGTTGTCGACAACGCGGGGACGGCCGCGCAGGGGCTCGAAGTCACGCTCTGGGAGGGACCGTCGGTGCATTATGATCCGCAGCTCGCGAGCGAGCTCGGCCGCGGCGAGCTGGATAACGGACAAGCGCTTGTCGAGGTGGAGCCCGCGCTTGCGGTACAAGACCGCGAGGTCACGTACCTGTTTCTCACCTTCAGCCGGCTGCCCAGCGCAGTCGGCGGCGAGACGTTTGCGCCTCAGCTTGCCGAGGGAAGCTCGTGGAGCCTCTCCGACGGGACGGGGCACGGAATCAATGCACCGTTTCCGTTCGAGTGGACGACAAATACGTTGTTCGGGCCCTACCCGGGGCTGCCCGCGTTCGAGGACTTCTCACAGCTGCCGACGCACGTGCAATTTCAAACCGGCCCGGGGCATTATCCCACTGCGTCGGGCGCCGGCGAACCCGTCGACTCCGTGCACGTTACGGCGGAAACCGAGGCGCGGCTGCGCTTTGGAGCACCGAGCCTGCAGCATCCGGTCAGCGCGAACTCCTCCGCGGCGCTTGACTTTCCGAGCGGCCTGGCCTACGGCGCGCTCGAGTTCCACTACGACGTTTCGGCGTACAACCTCGCCGCCGTTCCGCTGTGGCTGAGCTTTTACTGGAACAACCTCAGCATGAGCCCCGACCCGGGGAGCCACGTCTTTGTGAGCGTCGACGGCGGCGAGACGTGGCTGGCGTCGTTGTATGAGTTTGCGCTGCCGCAGCAGTCGACCTGGCAGCACGTCGCCGTCGACGTGGCGCAAGCCATCACCGACGCCGGCACGAATGCGAAGGCCGTCGAGGAAGTGGTGATTCGCTTCCAGGGTCATGACGTCGGCCCGTTCAACCAGCGCGGCTTGCTGATTGACAACGTGAGCCTCGCGCGGGGCTCGCACCTCCGGGTGACGCGCGTCGGCCACGGTGTCGTGCCCGACAGCAGCACCGACGACTGGGGCGAAGTGGCCGGGCCGGGCGAGACGACGGCGCAGTTTGCGCTCGAAAACGTCGGTGTCTCGACGCTCGAGGTGATGGACCTGCAGGTGCACGCGTTCAGCGACACCGGCAGCGGCCAGGACAGCGTCACCGCCGAGCTGACCGAGCCCCTCGGTCTCCAGCCCGGCGAGATTCACATGGTCCCCGTAACGCTCTCCCTTGCCGCACCCGGCCCGGTCAGCTTCGAGGTAGCGGTGACGACCAACGACCCCGTCTTGCCCGGCGGGGTGTACCTCATGGAAATCCTTGCCGAGGGAGCGAACCTGGCCCCGAGCATTCGCCCCGCCTCGTGGGCCAGGGAAATCACCGGCAATCAAGCGGCCGGCTACGCCTACGAGGTGCGTGCCGAGCGACCGCTGGTCAATGTGACGCTCCTTGTCGAGGATCCCAACGGCGACGAGGTGGAGGTGTTGCGCGTCGACGGCCCCGACGTCGCGGGGGTTCGTGTGCCACTGCCGCCGTCCGCGCCGAGCGCCGGGCCGGTCGAGTTGCAGTGGACCGGCATTGCGTTTCCGGCGGGCCGCTACCGGTACACCGTCGAAGCGAGCGACGGCGCGTTAACCACAACGACCACACTGGAACTGTTCTTCGACAGTCCGGTCGAGGACCACGTGGAGAGCATCACCTGCGGCGCGCGGCCCCGCGCTCGCGGCGCGGAACTCGGTACGCTCGCACTGGGGCTTGCGTTGCTTGCGTTGCTCGCGGGTGCCGGATGGGTACGTCGCCAGCGGCCGTGATGCACAAATGGGAGCGCCACCATGACGCGTACCGTGAAGGGCGAGCGAACGGCGGCGGAACCCTTGGCTGGCGCGCCGCCGGTCGACTTGTCGCGCTACAGCAATCCGCTGTCGTGGCGCAACAAACTGGGCCGCGTCGTGTGGCACCTCGTGTGGCTAACGCTGTTTCGGCCGAGTCCGAAGCCGCTGATGGGCTGGCGGCGGTTCTTGCTGCGCAGCTTCGGAGCCCGCGTCGGTCACGGCGCCCGGCCGGATGCCTCGGTGCGCATTTGGGCGCCCTGGAACCTTACGCTCGGCGAGCACAGCTGGCTGGGCCCGCACGCGGAGTGCTACAGCGTCGACACCATTTACATCGGCCCGCACGCCATTGTCAGCCAGTACGCCTACCTCTGCACGGCAAGCCACGACATTCGCGACGAAAACATGGCGCTGATTACTGCGCCGATCCGTCTCGAACGGTGCGCCTGGGTGGCCGCGCAAGCTTACGTGGCGCCGGGGGTGACGCTTGCCGAGGGTGCCGTGGCCGGCGCCTGTAGTGTGGTGACCCGCGACGTCGCCGCCTGGACCGTGGTAGCCGGCAACCCGGCACGAGAGATTGCCACGCGAACGTTGCGACACGCCGGTGAGGACGACTCCACGGCGCCGACTACTCCCGCATGAAACGGCTCTTCGGTGCGCCGCACCACGGACAGCGCCAGTCGTCGGGCAACTCCTCGAAGAACGTGCCGGGCTCGACGTGGCCGCGCGGGTCGCCACGGTGGGCGTAGTAGCCGAAGCTGCAGACGAGGCAGGCGAAGCCGCGCACCTCGGGCTCCGTCGGCTGCTGGGCCGCCACCCAGTCACGAATCCCTTCGAGGTAGACGCGGACGTTCTCGACACCTGCGAGCCGTTCGAGCAGCCGCTTACCCTGTTTGCGGTTCACACCGTAGACCACGTAGCGCGTTCCCGCCTCGAAGCGCTCCACAAACCCCTCCTCCTCGAGCGGCCAATTCACGGCCCCCGGAAGGTGCGCAATCCCGTACATCCACGGCGGGCGCACGTCGACGACCTCCACCGGCTCCGTCGCGGCGTTTTCTAGCAAGGCCGCCAGCTCATCCCGTACAATGGTCTCACCGCTCATCACCAAGCAACTCCTCCGTGTTGGCACACTCCGTGAAAGCAAAATGCTACCATGCGTGCCGGCAAACGTTCGACCGCCGTGGGCCGTTTCAATGGTCGCCGTTGTCGCTGCGCCAGTGGAGCGTAGGCAAGCACCGTAGCCTCTTCACTTTCACACGTGATCCGCCGATGAATTCGACCCGTACCCAGACGTTGTTGTCGTTTCGCGCGCCCCGTCTTGGTGGTCGAGCGCGTCGCGCCTCGGGGGGCGTGGTACTCGTGCTTTCCATGGTTCTTGTGTTGCTGCTGGCGCTGGTTCTGTTTTCCTTCCAGAACAGCGTTTACACCGAGTCGGTGATTGCCGAGAACCGACGCATGTCCGCCGCTGCAAGCTGGGCGGCGCGCGGCGGAATCACGTTAGGCATTGCCTACCTCGAGGTCGACGACGAGCCGAGCTTCGACAGCTTGAACCAGCGCTGGGCCGAAGGAGAAGCCCCTCGCCCGCGTGGCGAGGCGGACGTCGAAATTGAGGTGGTGGACGAGGCCCGCAAGTTCAATGTGCTTGCGCTGATTGACGAGGACGACGACGTCCGAGAGTGGGCCGAATTCATGCTCGAGTCGCTGATCCGCGAGGCGCGCAACGAGGATGGTCGGGACACGCTCGGTTCCAATGAATTGGCCGCCGACCGAGTTGTCGAGAACATTCGCAAGTGGCTCGAAGACACCGACGGCGGCGCCGGCCACCTCTCCTTCGGCGACTCGCCACAGTTGGGCTCGGATTTCGACGAGGACGAAGACCGGGAGATTCCGAAAACGAGCCCATTTCCCATTCTTACCACCGCCGAGTTGATGATGGTGCGC
>SKZP01000434.1 GCA_007127275.1 Planctomycetota bacterium | reverse complement strand
TTAGCCACTTAGTACACGAAACTCCTTTACGCCCCATAAAGGCTACGCTTTGAAAACTGCTGCTCGATAGGGACGGACTTCGTGCCTTTTCATCGATGTGGCGGCTCCAGCAGGAAATTGCCGACGGTGAATACCCGGACAGGGCCGTGCTGCAGAAGCTGCGCACGCGGGAGCCAGCTTGGGTGGGCCCCCGCTCGCCCAATGTGCGCGTCGGTTGTGCTTTCCGTGCGCACCCTTTTTTTGGGGCGCGCGTGGGATTTGTGTGGGGCCGTTTGACCGTGGCTCTCCGTGGGCGGACTCCCTACCGTTTGCGCGCCTCTCGTCACGCCAACGGCAGAGAGTGTGCGTGCGTTCCTGCGGCCACTCCATGCTGCGCTTCGCGCGTCACATTGGTTGAGGGCTTGAAACGGTACAGGGCACGGAGGCTCGCCCTACGAATTCGTGATTGGTCGAAGCTGTTCTTGTTCGTTCACAGCCTCCTATTTGGAGCCGTGGACGGTTTCGTGACCTTGTAGCCCGAAGGGGTCCGTGGGAAGCCCAGGGCGGCGCTGCTGGAGGCCGTCACGCTCTCCCCAGGCGAGTGGCCTGGCGGCTTTGCCTTAGTGGTCGGGCACGGTTTGCCTGGGGCGCAACCGGAGTGGTATAGCGGCTTCGCATGGTCGGCGACAAGATTCCCGCGACGCAGACACGTAACCAAAAGAGAGGGGCGCGATGAGCGAGCAACCCGTCAGCGAAGGGCCGAAAGGCGACGAGGAGCAAAAGGGGCAGCCGGAAACGGCGCGTGTGAACATTGAACAGTTTGCGGCGCTGGACCTGCGCGTCGGCGAGATCAAGTCGGTGGAGCCGCATCCGAAGGCGGATCGGCTTTTTGTGATGACGGTGGACTTGGGAGAGGAGTCGCCGCGACAGCTCGTGGCGGGGATTCGCGCGCACCGCGAAGCGGACGAGCTTGTCGGCAAGCGCATTGTCGTCGTGGCCAACCTCGAGCCGGCGAAACTGCGGGGTGTGGAGAGCCAAGGAATGTTACTGGCCGCGGGCGGCCGTGACGGGGTGGACCTTGCCCTGCTGACGGTGGATCAGGACGTGCCGGTGGGGACACGGATTTCGTAGCGGTGGTGCCGCGGGAGAAAGGCGCATGCCTAAAACCCCGTCGCGTTTGGGATTCGTAATTTTCCAAGCCCACGGGCTGCGGCCCGTGTGTGGATTTCCAGAGCGACCCACGGGTGCAGCCCGTTGGGCTTAATACGAATCCCATTTGACAAGGGGTTTAGATCCCAAGCCACCTCCGAAAGGAAAGCTGCTAAACCGCCAACCGAATGTGATCCGCAGTGCAAGTCTACGGGCTTCGCCCGTGGGCCCCACCCGATCACGCAGGTTCGACCCACGGACGAAACCTGTGGGCTTATGCCGCATTCCAAACGGCTACCGGTTTAACCGACGCTTCCTCGACCCTCTGACGCACTCATGCCGGCTTGACGGGCTACGAGACTTGCATGGCGCGAGTTCGGTCGGGTACGATTCCCTGAATTGTGTGGGTAGTAGCACGTTGCCCCGAGGTGAATTTTGGCATGACGTACTTGTCGCCGGCGTCGGCTGACCGTCAATCCGCGCCGGACGCACCCGGTGCGGCACGGGCGACAAGCGAGTCGGCGGCAAGAGATTCAGCGCAGGCCCACTCGAAAGCGTCGGGGGGTTCTGGCTCGGCTGTGGCTTCGCCAGCGCCAGCGACCGTTTCGGAGAGTGCGAGGCGACCGCGAACCGTGGGACCGCGCGGGCGGGCCTGGCTGCTGGTGACGCTGGATGCGCTGCTGTTGCTCGTCGCGTGCTTCGCTCTCGTGCTCTTCGCTCACGAGCGACCGTACACGGCCGTTGTGCCGGCGATGTTGCTCGTGCTGATCAGCCTTTCACTCAACTACGGCTTCGGCCTTTACAGCTACTCGTTCCTCAATTGGCGCACCCGGTTGGCGACCTGCCTGTTCGTCAATGTCACGCTGGCCACGTTGGTCGTCGTGGTGCTCTCGTTTTTCCTCGGCGAGCAGTTGGTCTTTGCGCGCAAGGCGGCGTTGCTTGTGCCGGTGCTCGTGCCGGCGGTGCTGTTCCTCGGGCGCCTCGCTGCGGAGGCGAAGTTGCACAAGCGGCTGCGCGCGCAACGAGTGTTGATTGTCGGGGACTCGGACGCGGCGCACCGTCTTGCCGGGTTGATTGCCGACAACCCGTTGTGGGCGCTCGAAGTGATTGGCCACGTTCGAGTGCGTAGCACCGGCGACGACGACGGCGAGCAGCAGGACGAACACGGCCTCCTCGGTGGCTCCGACCTCGGCAAGTCGGCCTCCTTCGCCCGCTCGACGGTTGGTCCCTGCCTCGGCAGCGTCTCGCAATTGCCGGCCGTCGCCGCGGCGCGCAAACCGGATGTGCTGCTGCTTGCCGAGCCTGGCGAGCGCCTTGACGCGGACGCTCGCACCGCAACGGCAAGGGCGCGCCAACACGTATTGCGTATGTTCACCGCCACCGGATTCGTTGTGCACTACGCGCGAAAGGTGCCGCTCGACGACCCGGCACTGCTGGACTGGCTCGGCGAATTCGACGGCACCGACAAGCGCGCCTACGAATCCCTCAAGCGCGTCGCGGACATTTTCGCTGGTGTGCTCGGCGTGGTGGTGATGCTGCTGCTTACGCCGTGGGTGGCGCTGGGGACGTGGCTGTCCATGGGCACGGGGCCGTTCTACCGCCAGGTGCGCCTCGGCCGCGGGGGCAAACCGTTCGTGCTCTGGAAGTTTCGCACCATGCCGCACGACGCGGAGGCCGACGGGCCGCGGTGGTCGCCGCTGAAGGACGAGCGCGTCTCCCGCTTTGGGTGGCTGCTGCGGCGGTTTCACATTGACGAAGTGCCGCAGTTTCTCAATGTGCTTCGCGGCGACATGAGCCTCGTGGGGCCGCGGCCTGAGCGCCTCGACTTTCAGCCGTTGCTCGAGGCGGAGATTCCGCTGTTTCGCGAACGGTTGCACGTGCGGCCCGGGTTGACCGGCTGGGCGCAAGTAAACTTCCGCTACGGCCGCAGCCTGCAGGATGCACGCGACAAGCTCGAGTACGACCTGTACTACTTGCGCTACCGCTCGCCGTTGTTAGACGGCGCCATTTTTCTGCGCACCGTGGCCGTCGTCGCAACGGGGCGTTCTTTCCCCGCCGTGCCACTCGCCTACGTGCCGCCGCAGGCCCGCCCCGGAGACCGTGCCGCCGTCAGGAGCAAGGCGGTAGGGCCGAACGAGCCAAGAGACGGTGGACGAACAAGAGCAGCTTCGACCAACCACGAATTCGTAGGGCGGGCCTCCGTACCCGCCCAGGGAGAGCCCCGGTCGAACGGCCCCGCGCAAATCCCACGCGCGCCCCGAATATAAAGGTGCGCGTACGCCCACGGGCTTCGCCTGTGGGACGAACGCGAATCACGGTACGACCCACGGGCGAAGCCCGTGGGCTTGTGACGAGCTGACAGGCCGCAGCCCGTAGGTCGCACGGGAAAATCACCTACGAGGCGCGGTCCGTGGGCTCGCTAGAATTACGAAGCTCATTCGACAAGGGGGTTAGGTTCTCCGAGTTTCACCCTTGCAGCCGCATCAATTGGGGTTGAATACGCACCCCTCCGACGAAGTCGGTGGTCTTGGCGCGAATTCCGACTCCCACCGTTTCTGATGCCGCTGTACATGCGGGGTTCGTTGCTCGCGTATGGCTCAACGTTCGAACTCATTCCGGCAGCACAATCTCGTGGTGTATATCCTGTCCTGCAGGGACCTTGAGCTTGCTCTCGTAGAGGAGTTCGTCGCGGTTCTCCCAGTCGTAGGCGCGCAAGAGCACCCGGCGCTGAACGACGTTACGGAAAATGGAGGTGCCGAGGCCGCGGCGAATGCCGATCAATTGCGGCTCCTTGTCGAGCGTGTGGAGCTGCACAATCAGGCGCTCCAGCGGAGTGCCGTCGGCACGCCGGGCACCGAAGGAGAGGCTGCCGCTTTCCAGCGCAATCTCGCGCACCGGATTGGCTTCGGCCGCGGGCAACTCGAGGCGCTCGTGGAGGAGCATGGCGAAGCGGTAGAGCACGTGCTCGCCGCTGGGCACCCATTGGTCGAAGCGGCCGTCGCCGTCGAGGTTTAGCTCGAAGTCGCTGTTCGTGTTGCGGTCAATTGCGTCGCGCCCGCCGGTTAGGGAGATACCGCGTACCCGAGCGTCGGCCAGCGGCGCGCCGTCGACGGTGATGCGCCCTTCGAGACGCACAAGCGGCGGTAGCGTATATGTTGCGGAGACGGTGCCTGCGGTGCCCGGTGACACGTGCAACTCCTCAAGGGTGGCGCCGGCGTCCAGGCGGTTCTGGTATACGCCTTGCTCATCCACGTAGTTTCCGCCGTTGGGGTATTGCAGCCGAACGAGGTACCGCCCAGGCAGCAACTCGCTCTTCCTGCTCTGTCCAAGGTTCATATATTCGGGAGAACGTGTGAGTCCGAGCGGGCGCCGCTGAGTGCGTGGGATCGCGGAGGTTTCGACGAGCTGTTGGTTGCCATGCTCGTCGAAGACGTAGAACGCCGTGAGTTCGAGTTGCATTCTGGTCCTTGCAAGCCACATGCTTCGCAGGCGCTCGCGGCTGTCGTCTTCCAGGCCACCTTCTTCTTGCTCGAGCGCGTCTAGGTCCGCTTCGACGGCGTCGCGCAACGCCTGCGGAAACTCGAAGTCGCGCGTCGCCACCTCCACGTCGACCTTACGGTGGCCGACGACGGTGAGTTCGGTTTCACCAAGCACCTCGATGTCGCGCGGCAGCACGACGGTCGCGCCATGTATGACGAGTTGATAGGTGCCGCGTGGTACGTCGTCAATGTGGACGCGGCCTTCGCTGCCGGTGCGTGCCGCATATGTGGCCTGCGGCGACCAGTCCTCCAGCGGCTCGCCGGCGGGGCCGACGCGGACGTTTGCGCCACGGATGGGTACCCCTTGCGGGTCGGTGACGCGCACCTCGAGGCTGTCGACGTCGCGCATTCGGAAGGTTTGCTCAACGTCCGCCCCCGGCGCAAGTTCCATCCGCTCCACCAATTCGCCGTGGCCCGGCACGGTGACGACCACCTCGCCCTCAAACGGCATCACCGGATACAGGTCGAAGCTCGCATCCTCGGCGTCGACCGGAACGGGTGGATGCGGCTGCGTTCGACGTTGATACCGTAGGTGCGGGATAAATCCGACGCTCGCCTCCGTCGCTTCGCGGCCGTCGGTGTGCAGCACCTTGCCGCGAAACCGGGCAGGCTCGGGAAGCACAAACTCCACTGGCGAGTCGGAGAGGGTAAGGCCGCGTGAGTCGCGGTGCGCCGGGCCATACGGGTAGGAAGCCTCGATACGCATGAAGATGCGCTGCGAGTCGGTTTGGATGTCGGTGATCTCGAACTCGCCGGTCTCCTCGTCGAAGTGCAACGTGACTGGCCGGCGCAACTCGGGGGGGACGTCACTGGGCCATGAACTCACGTGTGCTCGCGCTTGGAGGCGCTGCGGCCACGGGGATCCTTCGGGCACGGTGACCCGGCCGGTGATGGACGGGGCCGGCTCGAGTTCGAAGTCGAGGCGGAGTGTTTCAAGGTCTTGCGGCACTGCAATGCCGGATTGCGTCGTGGCCACGTAGCCCGGCGCCTCGGCGCGCAGCGACGCATTTCCCGGCGGCAGCGGTATGCGGAACTCGCCAGCCGCGTTGGCAAATGCAAAAAACGGATCACCCAGTGGCGAGCGCCCACTGCGCTTGTGGATCAGTTCCACGCTCGCCTCGGGCAGCGGCTCCCCGGCTTCATTGCGCACGGTACCGGCAACGAAGCCGCCGGCGTCGTGATGCACAAACGGCTCCGCGTAGCTGATGGTGCTGCGCACGGTTTCCCCCGCGGCTACGTCGTGCCACGGCCCTAGGGCAACGCCCCACTCGGGATGCATCGCGGCAATTCGGTAGGTTCCCGGCGGCAATGCGTCATACGTATGCTTGCCGGGGCCGAAGCGAACGCGCGTCGGCTCGGACGGCGCGGGCACGTACTCGTTCGTCCCCCAGACCTCTCCCCAGAGCCACCACAACGACCAGTCCCACTGCACGTTCGCTTGCAAGCGGCGTCGTTCCACAACACTTTTGCCGTCAATGAGGTAGGCGTCACTCTCCCCTTCGGGGGTGCGCCAGCCGTGTTCGCCACGTCGCTGAATCAACGCAAAGCGCAACGGCGCGAGCGCCTCGACGCTGGTAAGCGACTCGCCGTCCGGGTCGAGAAGCTCCGCCTCGACGGCGAGGCGCCCCGGCGACACCGTGAACTCGAGCGGTTCCTCGGTCTCGGTTTCCAACTCGGCAAGCTCCCAGGTGTCCTCGCCGTCATGGAAGCTCGCACGCAACGTCACCGCGTCGAACTCCACCGGCATCTCGACGCGACCGTCTTTGTCCGCAAGCGCGACGCGCAACGTCTCCTCGTCGCCGTCCAATTGCGTCACCACGGTGCGGTACGCCGGGGCTTCCTCCTCGCCGGTGACGAAGCGCAAGCGCAACAAGGGAGACGTCTCGAGCGCAATCCGCCAGCGAAGCTCGCCGTCGCTTTCAATCTCTTCGCGACTCGCCTCGACGACATGCACGGGATACCCCTCGGCAACGACGCGCAGCTTCCATGCGCCCTTCTCCGGCAACTCAAGCGAAGCCGCACCGTTGCCGT